>CAZPRO010000244.1:0-3444 GCA_964588775.1 uncultured Clostridium sp. | reverse complement strand
GAACCAATGGTTTTGGAGACCACTACTCTACCGTTGAGCCATACCCCTAAGACAATTAGTATTGTAACATGTATAATATATTAGTGTCAACAAAAAATTTTATATAATTCCATATTTATTATTGTTAATTTTCTCTTGATATTCTATAATATAAATAGCATTTTGTTTTGATTTTCAAACTATTTAATAATCAAATGTTATTGAGAAAGGAAATTAATTATATGGATTTTAAACCACTTAAAATAGGAAATTTAATAGCTCCTATCCCAATTATTCAAGGTGGTATGGGAATTGGAGTATCATCATCAAATCTTGCTGCTGCTGTTGCAAATGAAGGCGGAATTGGAATAATTTCAGCTGCACAGCTTGGCTATACTGAAGCTGATTTTGAAAAACATCCTGCTCAAACTAACTTAGAAGCATTAAAAAAGCATATTACAATAGCTAAAGAAAAAGCTAAAAATGGCATTATTGGTGTAAATATAATGGTTGCGACAAGCACATATGAAGAGCATGTTAAAGCTGCTATTGAAGCAGGAATAGATTTGATTATTTCAGGTGCAGGACTTCCAACAATGCTTCCAAAGTTAGTAAAAGGTAGTAGTGTAAAAATAGCTCCAATAGTTTCATCATTAAAATCAGCAAGAGTAATAATGAAATTATGGGATAAGCATGACAATGTTGCCCCTGATTTAGTTGTAATTGAAGGTCCTAAAGCAGGTGGACATTTAGGCTTTAAGCTTGATGAATTACAAGACCCTAATTATGATTTTGATAAATCTGTTGTAGATATAATTGCAGAAACAAAAAAATATGCAGAAAAATATAATAAAGAAATCCCTGTAGTTGTTGCAGGAGGAGTATTTGACGGTAATGATATTGCTAAATACTTAAAAATGGGTGCAAATGGTGTTCAGATGGCAACAAGATTTGTTGCCACAGAAGAATGTGATGCCTCTGCTGAATTTAAACAGGCCTATATAAACTGTAAAAAGGAAGATATTCAGATTGTAAAAAGTCCTGTAGGCATGCCTGGACGTGCTATACGTAATCCATTTGTCATAAATTCAGAAAAATTTGATAAACAGAAAATAACCAAATGTTATAACTGCTTATCTCCTTGTAATCCATGTTCAACACCTTACTGTATTTCAAAAGCATTAATTAATGCTGTAAACGGCAATATTGATGAAGGGCTTGTATTCTGCGGAGAAAATGCAAGCAGAATTGATAAAATAGTTACAGTAAAAGAATTAATGAACGAATTAGTAACTCAATTAAAAAATGCCTAATATTTATCTATATACGAAAATGCATGGTTTAAGTTAAACCATGCATTTTACTATTTTATATAAAAATATTCATCTCTCAATTCAAGCTTTCCCTGTTCTTTAAGTTCCTTAAGATATTCTTCAACCTGAGCAGCTGATATAGGCATATCCCCTTCTTTTGAAAATTCATTTCCTTTATTCATCATGTGAAATCTTATGTACACATCTCCCATTGTAGCTTTTCCTTGTTCTTCAATATAATTTATTATCTTTTTATAAATTTTTTCTTTTTCCATTACCATACCTTCCTTGATATACTTGTCCTAAACCTGTTATGCCTTAATTATAACTTAAAATATGTATTTTGAGCAAACAAGAAAAAGCCCTCAAAAGGCTGCACTAAATTTAATTAGATCACTTCTGGACACTTATATCTACCATTCTGTTTTGTTCTGTTCTTATAATCTATTGCTTGCTTTGGACACATTTGAATACAAGCCAGACACCACATACACTTATTACCAAATTTAATATTTCCATCATCACCATAAGAAATATTATTCATTGGACATCCATTAATACACATTCCACATTTTAAGCATTCATTAGATACTGTAAATAATTTAGGTTTAATAGCAAATGTATTAAATCCCCAATTTATAAAACCAGACCTTAACTTTGGGTGATCTATATCATCTTTTTGATTTAAAGGTAATCCTTGCAGAATGTTTTGAGCAATTTCATGAATATGAGGAATTGAAGCTTTTATTTTGTTAACTGCCTCTTCTTTTGTCATCATTACATCAGATGTAACATAGTTATCTGGCATTTGCACTCCTCTAAACCCCATAAATTTCATACTTTTTTTCTCTATGATTCTTTTACAATAAATATCACATCTTCCAAAATGAGTTCCCATAGTTGCAACAACATATATTTGCTTACTATTTTCAAAAACAGCATCCCTTATGAATTCTTCAATTTTCTTAGGTAATCTCCATGCATATATAGGTGCAACTATTATATATGGTTTTTCAGATGAAAATCGAAGTTTCTTTCTATCTTTAAATATTTCATTTATTGAGACAATTTCATCTTTTAAGTCACTTGCAAGCATATTTGCTACATATCTGCTATTCCCTGTTCCTGTAAAATACAATATCATATTAAATCACTCTTCCTCTCTAAACAAAATATATTTTTACTGCATAATCTTTAATAATTGTTCAAATATGTTGCCAGCCTTGTTTAGTTCTTCTTTTGAACATGATTCTAATAGTTTGTTAACCTCATCAAGAATAATTTTTTCTTTTTCTTCATGATTATGATATGCTATTTGCCCTTTTTCTGTAAGCTCTAAAGGCATTTCACGTTTATCACTTTCATTTTTACTTTTTATAACTAATCCTTTTTTTTCTAATTTACGTATTATTATTGATATACGCCCCTTGGTTACTCCAATTTCTTTACAAATATCTCTCTGTAATATTCCAGGATTACGTCCAATAACTGCAATTATATGTATTTCAACAGTATAGAGTTTTTCTGGAATTCCATAGCTCTTAGCCTCACGATTTCCTGCCCAGTTAAGAATTCTAATAAAAGCATTTATAACCTGATTCTTATCCATTTTACCTCCTATAAATAACCTATAAATCATGAAATATTCTTGTATCTAAAATCTTTTATTTAAGTGAAAAACATTATTACTATTTTACTGTATTTATAACTTGTCCAATTTCATCAATTTCTAAACAAATTGTATCTCCTCTTGAAAGTATTAAAAATAACCTTTTTAATTTTCACACTAATTCCTCCCTTTTTATATTAGCATTAACCAAATCTGACACTGTGTTTTAATTTAATGGATACATCTTGATAATAGTTTATATCGTAAACTATTATTCGTCAACATATTTCTCTTAATAATTCAAAAAATTGTATTTATATCCCAACTTGAATTACCCTAGATGACAAACAAAAAGAGTGAGACTAACCTCACTCTTACATTTATATAACCATACTTTATTTAAATGTAGTTTTATAATTTTTTATTGAATAAAAATCTTGCTTTCATTTTGAACTGAATGCTCTTGTTTTGGTAAGATAATTTTTAGCTCACCATTCTCAAATTTAGCACATATTTTTTCCCTCTTTACATTAGGCATATAAA
>CAZPRO010000243.1:0-3467 GCA_964588775.1 uncultured Clostridium sp. | reverse complement strand
TTTATAAAAAATTAATAAATATAGCATTTAACTATTATAGTATAAACGTTTTTATAAATAATTTCAACTGAAACTTTTTCAATTTATTTTGAAAGCATAAATTATTTATCTTGGTTGTACAATTAATTTTATTGCTGTCCTTTCTTCCCCATCTATTTCTATATCAGCAAAAGCTGGTACACAAACAATATCTTTTCCACTAGGTGCAACAAAACCTCTTGCTATGGCTATAGCTTTTACTGCTTGATTAATTGCTCCAGCACCAACAGCCTGAATTTCTGCAATATTCTTTTCTTTTATAATTGCTGCTAATGCTCCTGCTACTGAATTAGGATTTGATTTAGTTGATACTTTTAATACTTCCATTATTATTCCTCCTAGACAGAATTTATTGTAAAAATCGTTTACATTAAGTTATATTCTATATACTCTTTCAAAATCCTCTTTTTAATATTATATATTTATATACAATAAATGCACTTTGCATAAGCAAAGTGCATGAGTAAATTCTATTTAGCAAAATCTACCGCTCTTGTCTCTCTTATAACGTTGATTTTTATCTGTCCTGGATATTCCAATTCTTCTTCCACTCTCTTAACCAAGTTTCGTGCAAGTTCTACAGTACCAGCATCATCAACTTTATCTGGTTTAACCATAATTCTTATTTCTCTACCAGCTTGAATTGCATATGACTTTTCCACACCTTCATATGAATTTGCTATTTCTTCTAACTTTTCAAGTCTTTTAACATAAGCTTCTAATGTTTCTCTTCTTGCACCAGGTCTTGCAGCTGATATAGCATCTGCTGCCTGAACCAATACAGATTCTAAACATGTCATTTCAACATCACCATGATGAGCACAAATGGCATTTACTACAAATGGTGATTCATGATATCTCTTAGCAATGTCTCCACCTATTAAAGCATGAGGACCTTCTGCATCCACAACTTTACCAATATCATGCAATAATCCTGCTCTTTTAGCTAAAGCCACATCTAAACCTAATTCTGCTGCCATTAATCCTGCCAGATTAGACACTTCTATAGAATGTCTTAACACATTTTGACCATAACTAGTTCTGTATTTTAGACGTCCTAGCAATTTTATTATTTCTAGATGTAAACCATGAACACTAGTTTCAAGTGCTGCTTGTTCCCCTTCTTCTTTAATATTATTTTCAACATCCTTAGTTGCTCTTTCTACCATTTCCTCGATTCTTGCTGGATGTATTCTTCCATCCACAATGAGTTTTTCAAGGGCCAGCCTTGCTATTTCACGTCTAACCGAATCAAAACTAGAAAGAATTACTGCTTCTGGAGTATCATCAATTATTAAATCTACTCCTGTTAATGTTTCAAGAGTTCTTATGTTACGTCCTTCTCTGCCTATAATTCTACCTTTCATTTCATCATTAGGCAATGCAACAACCTGTATGGTAGTTTCTGACACATGATCTGCTGCACATCTTTGAATTGCAGATGTAATTATTTCCCTTGCTCTTTTATCTGCTTCTTCCTTAGCTCTGCTTTCTACCTCTTTAATCATTAAAGCTGTATCATGTGTTATTTCTCTCTTAACTTCTTCTAAAAGAATTTCACGAGCTTCATCACTAGATAATGATGAAATCTTCTCAAGCTCTGCTCTTCTTTCTTGAAACAATTCTTTAGTCTTAATTTCTACTTCCTCAATTTCAAGCATCTTAGCATTTAAGCTTTCATCCTTTTTCTCAATTACTTCGCTCTTTTTATCAAGAGCTTCTTCTCTTTGAATTACTCTTCTTTCAAGTCTTTGAATTTCATTTCTTCTCTCTCGAGTTTCTTTGTCAAAATCATTTCGTAACTTATGAAGCTCCTCTTTGGCTTCAAGAATTGATTCTTTTTTCATAGCATTTGCATCTTTTTTAGCTTTTTCAAGAACTTCTTCTGATTCTTTTTCAAGTGCTTCAATTCTGTTTTTTGATGCATTTTGAATTGTTTTATAAACCACTATTCCTAATACTAATAAAACAAATATATCTATTAATATCAAATATACCAGTTCCATATTAACACCTCCCATTTAATACTTTATACATTTATAATTAATAAGAAAGCATAGTAGGTGTCATACTCTTCTCACTGCATTACGAATATGATAAACCAGTATTCTTTTCTATTCTATATGAAAAATAAAATTATGTCAAGTTTGCCCAAATAATGCTTCTACATAATATTTTTTGTTTTGAAGGATTTATTTATCAAATTCTCTAATGTAATTATGTGTACAAAAGTTATTAAGTATAAAAATGAAGGCTTGGAAACTTTTCCAAGCCTTCATTTTTATATATTCCGCTCATTTATTAAAGTTTTTCTTTTATTTCACTATCTTCCAAATTTGGTTCAGTCTCTTTATCTAATTCTTCATCTAAATCTCCATTTACTTCAGGCATAGGCTCAGCTTCTGGAAGATTATATTTTTTTCTAATTTGATTTTCTATATCAAGAGCAATTTCCGGATTATCTCTTAAATAAATTTTAGCATTTTCTCTTCCTTGACCAAGCCTTATATCTCCATAAGAAAACCATGCTCCACTCTTTTGAACTATGCCTTCTTTAACTCCCACATCAACTATATTTCCAGTTCTGGATATGCCTTCATTATACATAATATCAAATTCAGCAATTTTAAATGGAGGAGATACTTTGTTTTTAGTTATTTTTACTTTTGTTCTGTTTCCAATTACAGCATCACCCTGTTTAATGGAATCAATTCTTCTTATATCAAGTCTTACTGAAGCATAAAACTTTAGTGCTCTTCCACCTGTGGTGGTTTCAGGTGATCCAAACATAACTCCTACTTTTTCTCTAAGCTGATTTATAAAAATAGCAACACAATTTGTTTTATTAATTGTACCTGCAAGCTTTCTTAAAGCCTGAGACATCAATCTTGCTTGAAGACCTATATGCGCATCTCCCATGTCTCCTTCTATTTCTGCTTTTGGCACTAATGCTGCAACAGAATCTACAACAAGTACATCAATTGCCCCTGAACGAACTAATGCTTCTGCTATTTCAAGCCCTTGTTCACCTGTATCAGGCTGAGATACTATAAGACTATCAACATCTACTCCGAGTTTTCTTGCATATGATGGATCTAATGCATGTTCAGCATCTATATAACCAACTGCTCCACCTTTCTTCATTGCTTCTGCTGCTATATGAAGTGCCA
Source organism: uncultured Clostridium sp. (assembly GCA_964588775.1). Lineage (GTDB taxonomy): Bacteria > Bacillota > Clostridia > Clostridiales > Clostridiaceae > Clostridium. Next base: position 258 of record CAZPRO010000243.1, on the reverse strand, counting down.
CAGTTGTTTTACCAGAACTTTCAGGCCCATATATTTCTATTATTCTTCCCTTTGGAACTCCACCTATTCCAAGTGCTATATCTAAATCAAGACTTCCTGTTGAAATTGCATCTATATTCAATACATCATGATCTCCAAGTCTCATAATAGAACCTTTACCGAACTGTTTTTCTATATTGGTCATTGCACTTTCAATTGCTTTCAACTTATTAGGATCAATATTTCCCATAATACAACCTTCCTTTCAAACGAACTTAT
>CAZPRO010000242.1:0-3471 GCA_964588775.1 uncultured Clostridium sp. | reverse complement strand
CAGATTATAAAAGTGAAATAGAAAAAAGAAGAACCTTTGCAATTATTTCTCACCCTGATGCTGGTAAAACAACATTAACAGAAAAATTTCTATTATATGGAGGAGCAATAAGGCTTGCTGGTTCTGTTAAGGCAAGAAAGGCATCAAAGCATGCCGTATCAGACTGGATGGAAATTGAAAAGCAGAGAGGTATTTCTGTTACATCATCAGTAATGCAGTTTAATTATCATGGACATTGCATAAATATACTTGATACTCCAGGACATCAGGATTTCTCAGAAGATACATACAGAACATTAATGGCAGCTGATTCAGCAGTTATGGTTGTAGATGCAGCAAAAGGTATAGAGGATCAGACAAGAAAACTGTTCCATGTTGCATCCCTTAGAGAAATGCCTATTTTTACATTTATAAACAAAATGGATAGAGAAGCAAAGGATCCATTTGAATTGCTGGATGATATTGAAAATGAACTGGGAATAAAAACCTATCCAATGAACTGGCCTATAGGCTCAGGTAAGGACTTTAAAGGTGTTTATGAAAGAGATAATAACAGAATAGTTGCCTTTAATGGTGGAAATCATGGTCAAAATGAAGTTGAAACAATTGAAGGTTCACCAGATGATCCGCGTTTCAGAGAAATTTTAGGTGAAGCCCTTCATGATAAATTAATGGAAGATATTGAACTTCTTGATATAGCAGGAGACGAACTGGACATAGAAGCAGTTAGACGTGGGGAACTTACTCCTGTATTCTTTGGTTCTGCCTTAACAAACTTTGGTGTGGAGCCATTTCTTGAACATTTCCTTGAAATGACAACTTCACCCCTTTCAAGAAACTCATCAGCAGGACCAATTGATCCATTTGACAAGAATTTCTCTGCATTTGTATTTAAGATACAGGCAAATATGAATAAAGCTCATAGAGACAGAATTGCTTTTATGAGAATATGTTCAGGACAGTTTAATAAAGGTGAAGATGTTTATCATGTTCAGGGAGGCAAAAAAATTAAACTTGCTCAGCCACAGCAGTTTATGGCAGAAAACAGAGAAATTGTAGAAGAAGCATATGCTGGAGATATTATTGGTGTATTTGACCCAGGTATATTTTCAATTGGTGATACATTATGTACTGCATCAAAGAAGTTTAAGTTTGAAGGAATTCCAACATTTTCTCCAGAGCATTTTGCCAAGGTAAGACCAGTTGATACAATGAAGAGAAAGCAGTTTATAAAAGGTGTTACTCAGATTGCACAGGAAGGTGCCATTCAGGTTTTTAAAGAAATTCACATAGGTATGGAAGAAATTATTGTAGGTGTTGTTGGTGTGCTTCAGTTTGAAGTTTTGGAATACAGATTAAAAAATGAATACAATGTTGATGTTAAAATGGAAAGAAACTCATACAGATTTGTAAGATGGATTGAAAATGAAGATGTTGACATAGATTCATTAAACTTAACATCAGATACAAGAAAGGTTAAGGATATAAAAGACAGAAATCTTCTTATATTCCAAAATGACTGGGGAATAAACTGGGCTCTTGAACATAACAAGGGGCTTGTATTATCAGATATAGGAAAGAATAATGACTAATAGAACTAAGAACTAAAAACTAAGAACTAAAAGTTAAGGAAAAAACAGCGGAGCTGTTTTGAATTATAATTTCAGAAAAGCCACAGGCTTTTAATCCTTAACTCTTAGTTCTTAACTCTTAGTTCTTAGTTATATTGTTTATTTCTATTCCTAAAACAGTACAATCATCTTTAAGTTCACCATTACTTATAAGTTCTTCATAAAGGTATTCCTCTATATATTGTTTTGTTTCATCTAAGCTTTGGTTTTCTATATAATCAGAAACATTAGGAAGATCCTGTAATACAAAATCAAAGCCGTCTGTAAATATAAAGAAGGTATCATTAGGATTAAATTTTACATTTTTTACATCAAAGTCTATATTGGGAAACATTCCTAAAAATGGCCCTTTTACAATTATTTCCTGCAATTTTTCATTGGCAGGCTTATAATAAAATTTATTTATTCCAGCACCTACAATGCAGAGTTCATTTTTTGTAAAATCAATACTAAATATAGTGGCAGCTATATAAGTGTCTGGATAATTATCAATAAGGATTTTATTTATATTTCTAGTTATTATTAGTGGGTCATTGATATTTTGTGTTTCCAGTAGAAACAAAATATCTAAAGCTGAAATATTTAAGGAAGCAGTAAGTCCTTTTCCTTTTGAATCCAGCATTATCCCTATAACATGATTATCATCTAAATTAATTAATCTGAAAAAATCGCCACTTACAATTTGAGCTGGAATATATATTTTGTGTATATTAATATGACTATTTTTTATTAATCCTCTTTCTAATGATTTTTTTTGAATTGAGGCAGCTTTGTATAGCTCATTACTAGCCCTTGAAGTATCCCTAAATAATATGTATATAGAAGGTTTATCATCAATCTCTATGTAGCTGGTTACAATTTGTGTAGATTTTAAAGCTCCGTTAGGAAGCCTGTAGCTTGACTCATATATATCATTCTGCTTTTTTTCTTTTAATATATCATGTAATTTTTTTTGCAACATATTGGTATATTTTGGGGTGCAGAAATTAAAAATATTAGAACCAAGCAAATTCTCTTCTGTCTCATTAAAATAATCACATAATAAGTTGTTTACCTGTATTATATGATTATCTTGAACAATCATAAAGGGGTAAGGGAAGTTGTCTAATATTTTTTTATAATTTTCTTTACTTTTTTTTAACTCCTCTTTTAATTTGACTTTTTGAGTTATATCAGTAAGTGTTTCTAAAATATATTGAAAGCTTCCATCATTACTTAATAAGGGACTATAGGTGGTAATAACAGTTTTGTCTAATTCAGGAATATAAACTTCATGCTTTGAAAACTTTTTTTCGTTAACTGCTTTAGAAAAATTTGTTTTAACATATTTTTCTGTATAATATCCATTTTCATAAGTTTCAAAATCAAGTTTATAAAGGGCTTTACTTGTTTCATTTGAAAATATAATATTATGGTTTTTATCAAAGATTGTAAAACAATCTTCATTGTTATTAAATTGTTTTTCTAGTGATTTAATTAGTTTGAATATTTGTGTACTCATAATTCTTAATCTCCTTGTATATATTATAGTATTTAATACTATATATTTCTATAATTTATTTATTAATATTGCCAGATTTTATGTAAAAATATGCAGTAATGTGTTAAAATATATGTATACATTTACATAAAGAAAAGGGGTTGGTATATTATGAAGATAATAAAAAGAAAAGGCCATATTGAAACATTTGATATTCAAAAGATAAAACAATCATTGGTATCTGCATCAGCAGATATAAACGAACCCTTATCAGAAAGTGATTTAAAGCTCATATCTAGAAAGGTAGAAAATAAGCTTCAGGAAATGAACAGGGAAACAACATCTTCATATGAAGTTTTT
>CAZPRO010000241.1:0-3500 GCA_964588775.1 uncultured Clostridium sp. | reverse complement strand
CTGGAATGCATCTTGTTGCATCATTTAAAGGTGTAAACTTTAATAAAGATTTGATTCAGAAAATATATAATAATCATATTGAAATTGTACCTGTGAATAGGCATTATATCAGTTGCGGAGAAAATGAGTGTAATTATGGAGAATGCTTGATTTTTGGTTATGGTAATACTCCAGAAAATTTAATTGAAGAGGGAATAAAACGAATATATAATGTTTTAAAATTGTATATGCAATAAAAATATAATTAGGGTTTGCTTAGCAAATTAAAATTAAAGGTTATTATTTTTAGAACCAGCAGCCTGATGTAAATCATCTATGTTTTGAGTAACTACAGCTTTAAGTTTGCCCATTTCTTCAAGTTTTGCGAGTGCTATATGAGCAGCATTGGGCTTAGACTCTGGATATATTAGCTTATCTCTATAGAATTCAAAAAACTCCTCTGGATATCTCATAAACATAGTGTGAGAAACTAATTGTTCAGGAGTAAGGTTTATTTGTAGCTTTTCATTCCATAATCCATTGGAACTTCTGAAATCTGGAATGTTTGATTCTGTACTTACTCCAGCACCTCCGAAGAAAACAATGTTATTACTGTCTTTTAAAATTTTGATTAACTATTCTATTTCATTTTGCATAGCTATAAGCCTCCTAAATTAAATTCAATAAAATGAGTAAAGCATAATATTTATGTTAAATATATAATTATTAGTTTATATTATATCACATTTATTATATATGCTTTATTTGGAATTATTGATGTGTAGATATAGAAATTTTACTTCAATAAATATAACAATTAACTAATTTAATTAAAGATGGGTCATTTAATAATGCAGGTAAATTTACAAGTTAGTAAGGTGATTTATTTATAAATGTAAAAAAAATTTTTACATTTATGTATACTTTCTGTGTGAAAAGCCATATAATTAGTATTAAGAGGAGGTGTTTTTATGAGCAATATTACAATAAATCAATTATTTGCTGATAAGAAAAGGATTGGTGAAAATATAAATGAGATACTAAAAGAAAAGGGTCATACCAAAATATCATTTGCTAAGTTAATTGGTATTTCTAGACCGACTTTGGATAATTTAATTAAAGGTAAAAGTACTAGTTTAACAACATTTCAAAATCAAATAGATAAAATTATAAAAAATGCAGATGTTTCTTTAGATTATATATTTAATTATAGAAATGTAAAAGTTGTATCTGCTTATTATTCAGATAATGCTCCAAAGAATCATGAAATAACACCTAAAGCAAAAGAAATGTTTGATATATTAAATGACATAGTAAGTTTGTGTGAATTATATTATTAAAGGTTTAGGTGGTATTTATATGTCTGAAATAATTACAAGTAAAAATTTAGATGAAGTTATTAAGAAAAATGACCAAATTAGAGAAGAAATTAAGGGTCTAAAAGATAATTTTTATTCTAATTATAATGCAAGTGAAGCTATTAAAGCTGAGGAAAAATTAGCTTTTAAGTTATTAAAGGATAGAAATTTAATACAATTACCTATAGACGATAAATATTGGGGTGGAGCTATTTTTGTAAAAAGTGGTAAAAAGATACCTGTTATTAATACTGCTCAACCAAGAGTATATCAGTATTTTGTAGCATGGCGTGAAGTATATCATTTGATAACAAATTTTCAATCATATGATAGATTGTATAATATAAATATAGATATGGAATTAGAAGAAAGAAAAGCTGATTATTTTGCAGCAGAAATGTTATTAGGAAATGTATATAATTACTTTATTAATTTAAATGAAGAAGACTTTGAGAACAAAATTATGTATTGTATGGATTTATATAAAGCACCATATAAAGTCATATTAATTAATTTGTATGAAGAAGCCATAAAATCTCAGAATGAAAATTTGAAAGATTTAATAATAAATAATTTTGATAAAAAACCTAAAAATTTAGTAGAGAAGTTTAAAGAATTAGAATTAGATGATGATTTAGTAAAGCCATCTAATGTAGTAAGTGTAGGAAATTTAGAAAAGAAAATAAAGAAATGTATTGAAAATGATGAGGAAGCAACATCACATAAATCTAATTTAAATTTCTTAAAAGAACTTACTGAGAATATAAGGGCATTAATAGAGGAGTAATAGATGGAAGAAAATCTTAAAAGTTATTTAGATAGAAAACCTAATGCTAAGATATGTATATTAGATAATAATAGTGTTGAATTTTTGAATAAATTAAAAATTAAGGATATTTCTACAGTTGAAATTTTTAGACAATATGATGTTGTGCTAATTCCTGGTTGGGTTTTAAATGAAATTAATGATAGTGAATTTAGAGCTGGCTTTATAGAAGGTTTAAAAAACGATGGAATAGAAATTTGTAATATTCAGGAAAAAGAATATATAGAATTAGTTAATGGTCAAGAACTAAACATATTAAAAATAGTATTAGCATCTGTAAAAATATTCCAAAAGATTAAATCACATATTTATAAAAATTTTATACAAGGAAATAATTTAGAAGATATTATATATGAATATGCAGAATGGATAGATAAACTTTATGTAGATTGGCCTATTGCAGGAAACTATATTGAGAGTTCGAATAGAGTACAAAAGAAGAATGCAGGTGAAATATCAATAACAATATTAGCTAATATATTGTCATACTATTATCCTCAATTACTTAGTATAACATTAGTTACTTTTGATAAAGATTGTTATGATTGTGTTAACAAGTCAAATGAGGAATTGAAAAAAGATGTAAATTTTAAAGAAAAGGAATATTCTAAGATAACTTTTAAATCTAATGATTTTATTATATTTGAATTAGTAAATAATGTTAAAAAGTCTATTATAGATGAAAATTTTCATTATATCTTCCTTTTGATGGAATGAACGAAAATGGAGTTGCAATGGCTCTTTTAGCAGTTCCAGAAGTTAATGTGAAGGATGATAAGGATAAGGTTAAACTTAACACTACAACAGCAATAAGACTTGTACTAGATAAGGCTAAGAATGTTGATGAAGCTGTTGAACTGTTAAAAAAATATAATATATATTTTTCAGCAGATGTATATTGTCACTATATTATTGCTGATGCTGAGGGAAATTCAGTAATAGTAGAGTACTGGGATGGGAAACTTCAAACAATAAAGTCTGTTAAGGATTATCAAATTGCATCAAATTTTATATCATATAATAATCTTAATATAGGGGCTTTTAACATTTAAAAATAATCTATAAAAATCTAAAACAATATTATTCTATTTATGATATAATCTTATTGAGGTGATAAGTTGTGAAATACTACTCAATAGGAGAATTTGCAAAACAAATAGGAAAGACTATCCAAACTCTTAGGAATTGGGATAAGAAAAATATATTAAAGCCATCTCATGTAACACAAGGCGGAACAAGATACTATTCTCAAGAACAACTTAATCATTTTTTAGGCTTAAAATCAGAAAAACAGATAAATAAAAAAATAATAGGATATTGCAGAGTTAGTTCACATA
>CAZPRO010000240.1:0-3521 GCA_964588775.1 uncultured Clostridium sp. | reverse complement strand
TTATTTCTCATTTGGATGTGCTTAGAACAATTCAAAAAAATATAAGAAGAGCACACCTTCCAATTGAGTATTCTCAAGGTTTTAATCCTCATATGAATACATCTATTGCCCAGCCATTATCAGTTGGAGTTTATTCATGTGGAGAATATATGGATATGGTTTTAACTAAGGAAATGGATGAAAATGAAATAATAGAAAGACTTAATGAAACTGCACCTGGCGGAATAAAATACTTAAGAGCCACACCAGTTCCATATATTGAGGGTCAGAAAAAGGTACCTCAGTCGATGGCTTTAATAGATGCAGCAAGATATATAATAAAAATAAAATATGAAAATTTAAAAGATACAGAAGATGAAGTTACCAAGCTTTTAAATGAAACTGAATGGAAGTGTATAAAGAAAACTAAAAAAGGTGAAAAAGAAGTAGATATAAAAATGTTTATTAAAGAATTCAGTTTCTGGATAAAAGGAAACTGTTTAGTTATAAATACACTTATAAGTACAGGAAGCAGAGAAAATTTAAGTGCTGACCTTCTTGTTAATTATATAAAAAATCATACAAGTAACGCTGATAAGGATGCATTTGTTGATATTAAACGTGAAGAAATGTATTTTTATAAAAATGAAGAATTATTACTTCCTTTATATAAATGCGTATAAATTATTTAAGTTTATTAAAGAAATTATACAGGAAGAAACAAAATTATATTGTTTTAACATGGAAAGATAAATACATAAAAATATTAGGCCCAATTTAGAGTATGTAATAATATTATTATTTTAAAATGTATTAACAACTTCCAATTGAAAAGAGGATTATATAAAAATGAAGGAAATATATATTGAACGCAGTGAAAAGCTTTTGAGAATTGCAGTAAAACATAATGGCAGCCTTTCAGAATGTATTGTAGAAGAAAAAAAGAATGGTCCAATAATAGGAGAAATATATAAAGGAAAAATAAAAAATATTATTCCTGGAACTAATTCTATTTTTATAGATTTAGGATTGGAAAAAGAAGGCTATATGTATTATAGTGATGAACTTAAAAAGAGCAGAATAAAAAAAGGTGATGACATTTTAGTTGAAGTAATAAAAGAACCTTTAGGAAATAAAGGTGCAAAAGTTTCACCAAAAGTTTCAATTCCAGGAAAATATGCTGTATTAAACTGTTATGACAGTGGAATTGATTTTTCAAAAAGAATAGAAGATGAAAAAAAGAAGAATGAAATAAAGGAAAAAATTCAGGTACCTGACAATGTTGGCATAACCATAAGAACTGAAGGGGCAAACATAGAAATTGAAAAATTACAGGCAGAGATAGATAAGTTGTATGAAGTTTTCAGGCAGATAGATAATACTATGAAGCATTCAGTATCACTGAAAAGACTGTATGGAGAAGATTCATCCATAAAAAAAGTATTGTCCAATACTTTTACAGAAGAACCTACAAAAGTATTTTTAAATAATGATGCTGATTATGATAATATAAAAAAATTAATAGATGGTGAAACTAACTATAAAATTGAATTATATGATAACCATAGAGGCCTGTTTGATTTTTATGGAATAGAAAAGGAACTTCTAAAATTAAGACATCATAAAGTTAATCTTAAATGCGGCGGTTCAATAGTTATTGACAGAACAGAAGCTATGTATGTTATAGATGTTAATAGTGGAAAGAACATAAAAGAAAGAAGCTTTGATAAAACTATTTTAGAAACAAACCTTGAAGCAGCAAAAGAAATTGGCAGGCAGATAAGGCTGAGAAATTTAAGCGGCATAATAGTTATAGATTTTATAGATATGCGTGATAAAAAACAGAGACCTAAAGTTATGTCTGCTCTTTATGAAAGTTTAAAAGAAGATAAAGGGAATTCTAAAATTTTTCCATTTACAGAACTCGATTTGGTTCAGATAGCAAGAAAAAGATCAGGTAAAAGTGTATATGAATATATGGAAGAAGAATGTACATTATGTAAAGGCAGAGGAATGGTTCTTAAATTATCATATATTGAAGGTTTGATAAAAAATGAAATAATAAAGTTTAAAGAAGAAAATTCTATTAATTCATTTCATATAGAAGTTGATAATATATATGAAACACGTATAAAAGAAGATATATTTGGTTTTATGAAAGAAATAGAGGCAATAGGATGTGAAGTATATTTAAATTATGCAGATGAAATTGATGGATATAAAATCGAACCTATATTATTTCAAAACCAGAAAGACAACTTAGAAGACTACAAGATTAATATAGGCGAAATAGAGAAAAATTAAACATATAAGATAACACAAAAAATAATATAATGAAAAGTTTTACAAATATATATTTTTCTTTACAAAATTTTGAGATTATGATAAACTATCATTTGTAGACCGCTCACATAAGGTTTTACTTAAAACAAAGTTAAATCTTTGTACCGAAAGTGGCGAGACCGTTATGAGGAGGTGTTTTAATGTACGCAGTATTAGCAACAGGTGGAAAACAATACAGAGTAACTGAAGGCGATGTTATATTCGTTGAAAAGTTAAACGCTGAAGTTGACACTACAGTTGAATTAAACGAAGTATTAGCAGTTGAAACTGAAGATGGAATCAAAGTTGGTACTCCAGTAGTTGAAGGTGCTAAAGTTGTAGCTAAGGTTGCAGCTCAAGGTAAAGCTAAGAAAGTGATAGTTTTCAAATATAAGGCTAAAAAAGATTATAGAAGAAAAAATGGTCACAGACAACCTTACACTAAATTAGTAATAGAAAAGATTGAAGCTTAATTATGATTAAAGTATCAATCCAAAAAAGCAACAATAATATTATTGGTTTCGTAATAAATAACCATGCATTACCTGATGAGCGTGATTTTCATAATGATGCTGCATTAGTTGGAGAAGCATTTGATATGATTTGCAATAGTGTATCAGTGTTATCGCAAAGCGTAATAATTGGTTTGGATGAAGTTTTAAAACTTAATTGTACTTACGAAATGAAGGACGGTTACTTAAAGTTAGATTTATCAGATTTTTCTTTTAAGGAACTTGAAAAGGCTCAGGTATTACTTTTAACTTTTGAAAAAAGTTTAGAAAGTGTAATGCTCAGCTTGGAGAATATGTTTGGAAAACAAAAATGTAGTGAATATATAACTTTAATAAAAGAGGAGGTGTAGTCCATGTTAATTATGAACCTTCAGTTATTTGCCCACAAAAAAGGAATGGGTAGTACTAAGAATGGTAGAGACTCTGAATCAAAGAGATTAGGAGTTAAATCTGCTGATGGTGAATTTGTTCTTGCTGGTAACATTTTAGTTAGACAAAGAGGAACTAAAATTCATCCAGGACAAAATGTTGGAATCGGTAAAGATGATACATTATTTGCTAAAATTGATGGTGTTGTTAAATTTGAAAGAATGGGTAGAGATAAGAAAAAAGCTAGTGTTTACCCAGTAGATGTAGAAGTAGCTGCTGAATAAGATCAGCATTCTGAAACACATAACTATGATATTCATAGTTATGTGTTTTTTTGTT
>CAZPRO010000239.1:0-3527 GCA_964588775.1 uncultured Clostridium sp. | reverse complement strand
AAAAAATAGCAAATATAATAAAAGAAATATCTGGAGGCATTAATGATATTGATGTAGGATTGGACAAAATAAATGGAGTATCACAAAATCAATCTGCTGCTTTAGAAGAAGTTTCTGCATCTCTTGATGAGCTTAGTGTTACCATTAAATCATTAAATGAATTATCAAAGAAAGTATGATTATTTATTTGAAAGAACAAATAATATAAATTTTAAAGTAAAGAAATATAAAAACTATATAAAAAGCAAAAAAGCACTTTATACATATTGTAAAAAGTGCTTTTTTTAAAGTAAAATATAATAGTATAGAATAATATACATGCAATGTTAAAAATTTGATTTTATTTTTATGAAAAGAGGGGCTGATTATAATGAGCGAAAATCAATTAGAAAGAGAAGTATTTAAGAAAGCACTGGACTTTATTCCATACATAGATTTCATATTTAATGATGAAGCGGCAGTAGGAATTACAGATAAAAATGAATACATATATATTAAGCAGGCAAAAAGTTATAATATACCTTTAAAAGTAGGAGATAAGATAGTTCCAACTCTAGAGCATATTTTGAAAACAAGAAAGGCTGAGATATCAAAGGTTAACAAAGGTTTTATTGAAGATGAATGCAAATGCTATACTTTTCCTTTAATAGAAAATGGAGAAGCGGAAGGACTTTTGGCTATTGTTGTCAATTTAGAGAACCAGAGAAAGTTAACAGAGATTATTAAGGAACTTACAGAATCAATTGGTCAAATATCAGAAGGAATAAAATCTGTCAATCTGGGAGTTCAAGACCTAGCTTTAATGAATACTGATTTATTATCAAAAACAAATGAAACAACAAATAAGGCAAAGGACACAGATGAAATAATAAACATAATTCAGGGCATATCATCACAGACAAATCTTTTAGGATTAAATGCCTCAATAGAAGCAGCAAGAGCAGGAGAATATGGAAAAGGATTTTCTGTTGTAGCACAGGAAATAAGAAAATTATCCATAACATCTAAGGAATCTATTGAAAAAATAGCAAATATAATAAAAGAAATATCTGGAGGCATTAATGATATTGATGTAGGATTGGACAAAATAAATGGAGTATCACAAAATCAATCTGCTGCTTTACAAGAAGTTTCTGCTTCACTTGATGAAATTAACCTAAATTTTGAAACATTAAATGACTTATTAAAGAAAGCATGATTATTTGTTTAAAAGAACAAATAATATAATTAAATTAAAGTAAAGAAACGAAAAAATATATAAAAAAGCAAAAAGTATTTTATATATATTGTAAAAAGTGCTTTTTTTAAAGTAAAATATATATAGTATAGAATAATATACAACTAATGTTAAAATTTGATTTTATTTTTTATGTGAAGAGGGGTTAGTTATAATGAGTGAAAATCAATTAGAAAGAGAAGTATTTAAGAAAGTACTTGACTTCATTCCATATATAGATTTTATATTTGAGGGTGAAGCATCAATAGCAATTACAGATAAAAATTACTACATATATATTAATGAGTCAAGAAGTTTTAATGTACCTTTAAAAGTAGGAGATAAGATAATTACACCTATACAGCACGTTTTTAGAACAAAAAAGGCTGAGGTAACAAAGGTTGATAAAGGTTTTGTGGGAGATGAATGTAAGTCTTATATTTTTCCTTTAATGGAAAATGGGGAAGTGGAGGGACTTCTTATTATTCTTATTAATTTGGAGAAGGAGAAAAAGTTAACAGATATTATTAAGGAACTTACAGAATCAATTGGCCAAATATCAGAAGGAATAAAATCTGTCAATTTGGGAGTTCAAGATCTGGCTTCAATGAATACTGATTTATTATCAAAAACAAATGAAACAACCAATAAGGCAAAGGACACAGATGAAATAATAAACATAATTCAGGGCATATCATCACAGACAAATCTTTTAGGATTAAATGCCTCAATAGAAGCAGCAAGAGCAGGAGAATATGGAAAAGGATTTTCTGTTGTAGCACAGGAAATAAGAAAATTATCCATAACATCTAAGGAATCTATTGAAAAAATAGCAAATATAATAAAAGAAATATCTGGAGGCATTAATGATATTGATGTGGGATTAGATAAAATAAATGGAGTGTCACAAAATCAATCTGCTGCTTTACAACAAGTTTCTGCTTCACTTGATGAAATTAACCTGAATTTTGCAACATTAAATGACTTGATAAAGAAAATGTAAATCACGTAGAATTTAGTATAGTGGTAAATCAACGAAAATGATAGACTTACAGCTAAAATATCTATTCAAGAAAATTTAGAGGCTGAAATTTTATTGAATATATATTTCACTGCAAGTCTATTATTTTCTGGTTTTATCACAAATACAAGTTTTACTGAATATATATAAAATTAAAAACTAATAGGTAAGAGCTAAAAGTTTCGGTGAAAAAATCTTCAGATTTTTTATTATATTATTGCATTGATTTTGCTGAGCAAAATCTACCGCCACTCTTAGTTTTTAGCTTTTAGTTCTTAGTTTTGTGTTGTATGTAGAGTGATAACTACACAGATAAAAGGAACAGGTGTTGAGTGGACAAATTCAGATTGTAATGTTTCAAATTAAAAATCCCTGCTATTCAAAATTTTAGCTGCCAGTTCCTTTTATCGTTGAGTTACCACTATATTAAGTTATACGTTCTTTATAGACATAAATGAATAAAGTTATATTACCTGCCATATTATATAATGTAAGAATTATATGATGGGGGGAGAGGAAAATGAGATACACAAGATATGAATATAATAAATATGGAAAAGTAAAATTTTTGTGCAGCATAATAATTATTTCAGGTTTATCAATAGGCGGAGGATTTACAATAGGAAAGATTCTTTTTAAAGGAAATGTTCCTTTTGGAAAAAATGATTCTTCAGAACAAAACTATGCTGTTACACAATTAAATGTTACAGCACTTCAATGTGGCTGTTATTTAAAAAAAGAAAATGCTTATAAATGTGCAGAAGAAATAAAAAATGTGTGTTCTCCATTTGTTGTTGAGGAAAATTCTAAATATAGGGTAATAGGCGGAATTTACAAAGAAGATAATATTTCAAATGAAATTCAGCATTTTTTAGAAAACAATATAGAAACTTCAAAGGTCAAATTTGTAATTAATAATAATGATAGGGAAACTGAAAAATATATGGAGATATTAGATGGGTATATTTCAATTACAGATAAGCTTCAGGAAGATCAGGTGAAGAGCATAAAGAGCAATGATTTTAAAGTATGGGCGAGTAACATTGCAGGAAAAAATGAAGATATATCAAACAAGAGATTAAAAGAGATTACAAAGGTTATTAATAGTATGCCGGAAGAATTAAATAGAGATAATATTCAGAATTATACTAAGCAGATATATGATATAATTAGTGAAAAATAAATTAAAATTATTACAACAAAATTAAATTTATATAAAAATAGTTAGAAGTTAATGTAACACACTTGTTTATGATGTTTTTAAATGATAAACTATAGGGTGTAGATTTT
>CAZPRO010000238.1:0-3538 GCA_964588775.1 uncultured Clostridium sp. | reverse complement strand
TTCTGCAATATGGATAACTTCTAGTAATTTTTCAGTATTCATAACTTTTCTCCTCGCTTTATCATATTTCAATGAGTATATTATAACATTCATTATAAAATTTAACTTACCCATTCAATATAATATTAAAGTTTTTTCTTTTACAGCTTCATTAAATTTCATTATTTTTTCTAATAATTTAACAATCCTCAACACTTATTTTGCAATGTCTAAATTTTTTCCCTTCATTTTTTATACATTTTATAGTAGAATATTATTAATGCATTAAAAACAATGAAATAAGTGTATTTTGAAAAATCATTAATATGCAGAAATAAATCAAAACAACTTTTTGGAGGATAACAAATGACAAATACTATTATTGAAAAATTAAATTCGCTTATTGTTATATCCAATGACATACTATGGACATACATATTAATAGCACCATTAATTTTTTTAGGATTATATTTTTCTTTTAAAACTAATTTCGTTCAATTCAGATACATAAAAGAAATGTTCAGATTACTTGTATATGATAATTCATCTAAAGAAAGAGGCTCTATTTCATCATTTCAGGCATTTTGTATAAGTACGGCATCAAGAGTCGGAACTGGCAACCTGGCTGGCATTGCCATTGCAATTTCTGTTGGCGGACCTGGTGCAGTATTCTGGATGTGGGTTATGGCACTTATTGGTTCTGCTTCAAGCTTTGTTGAGTCTACTCTGGCTCAGATATATAAGCAGCCTGATGGCAACGGCAACTATATGGGAGGTCCTGCCTATTACATGGATAAAGCTCTTAACATGAAATGGATGGGTATAACATTCTCAATACTTATAACAATATGTTTTGGACTAGTATTTAACTCAGTTCAATCAAATACTATATCTATTGCATTAAATACTGCTTTTGGATTTAACAGATTAGCTGTAGGACTTATAATTACAGTTGTTACTACAATTATAATATTTGATGGTATTAAAAGAATTGCTAAAGTTTCAGAGATAATAGTTCCTATAATGGCTGCTGCATATATACTTATTGCATTATTTGTTATTATTGCAAATATAACAAAAATACCACAAATTATTTCAACAATAATAGGAAGTGCCTTTGGTGTTAAACAGGTTGTGGGCGGAAGCCTTGGCGGTACTCTTCTTATAGGAATAAAAAGAGGATTATTCTCTAACGAAGCTGGTATGGGTAGTGCACCTAATGCTGCTGCAGCTGCTGCAGTATCCCACCCGATAAAACAGGGATTAATTCAAACTTTAGGTGTATTTACAGATACAATAATAATCTGCAGCTGTACTGCATTTATAATTCTTCTTTCTGATATAAATTTAAGTGACGGACTTACTGGAATTCAGTTAACACAAAATGCATTAAGTTCTCAAATTGGACATTTTGGAAATGTATTCATTGCCTTATGTGTACTATTCTTCGCCTTTAGTTCAATTGTAGGTAATTACTATTATGGTGAAGCAAATATGGGATTTTTAAGCAAAAAGAAAATTTATCTTTTTATATACAGAATCTGCGTTACTTTAATGACTCTTTTTGGAGCAGTGGTAAAAATGGATATTGTATGGAATCTTGCAGATGTAATCATGGCTTTAATGGCTATAACAAATCTTATTGCTATCTTCCTTCTTGGAAAATTTGCATTTAAAGCATTAGATGATTACACTAAACAGAAAAAAGCAGGAATAAAAGAACCTGTATTTAAGGCTTCTTCCATTCCAGAATTAAAAAATGTAACTGAATGGGATTAAATCTATTTAAATCACTTCTTTATAAATCAGACTTTTTATAAACAGCAGAAAGAAGGTGGATACAAATTATTCAGTATCCACCTTTCTTGTTTTAAATGGCTCAGATAAATATTTCTTCCTGCTTATTCATTAAATATATATTCATTGACATTTTAAATATAATATTATTTCTCTATTAATATTTATATTTCTTTAATATTTTCCTAAAAATAAGGCATATTGCAGTTCCTACTACTCCGATAATAAACATTACCATAGCTGCACCAGAACCTTTTGATTGTCCAAAAAGATTTTGAAGCAAACCTCCTTCAACTGCTCTTTTCATTATTGGTTCACAAACTTCATCAACCATAAATCCGCCAGCTAAAAAGCCAATTGGAATTGTGAAAAACTGCAAAGTATTTCTGCACGAATATACTCTGCCCTGCATTTCAACTGGAATACTTGAACGAAGGATAACATCAAGATTTGAACCCATTATAGGTACAGGCAGCCATCCAATAATCTGGGATACACACCAAAGTACCGGCTCTCTGCTAAATGCCCTTATAAAGTTTCCCACACTTAAAGAAATCAACATAGTAATGTATATTACAAAGATTCTATTTTTAGGCTTTTTAAGTATAGTAGCAAAGACACTTCCAACAAGGGTTGCTATTCCTGCTGTTGACATTAAAATCCCAAACATTTTTTCTCCTCCCTTTGGTGAAGAAAGAACATATGCAGGCAATACTGCATTATAAGCTGATGCAACAAAATTTACTCCAGCTAAAAATAAAATTAATGTAAGGATAAGTTTATTATCCCTAAGAAATTGAATTCCACCTTTAACAGATGTTTTTAAAGATTCTGCTTCATCATTGCCAGCACTTTTAACAGCAGGTATTTTTATAAAAAAGCACAATATAAAAAATGCAATTAAAAATGTACTTATATCAACAAAAATTACTGCTTCCATTCCTCCAAATGAATATAAAGCTGTTGCAATCATAGGATTTAAAATCGTAACTAAAGACTGAGAAAAATACCTTAATCCACTTGTTTTTTGATAGTGCTCCTCTGGAATAATAAGAGTCATAGCTACATCACTTGCTGGCTGCTGTACTGTATTCATAATTCCATTAACTCCATTAAAAAAGTATAAATGCCATGGACATAACATTTCTTCTTTTATAAGCATAAATATAATTATTGTGCTTATTGCTGCCAGACTGTCACAAATTAACATAACCTTTTTCTTATCCCACCTGTCACTTAGTGCTCCTGCAAAAATACTCATTATAACATAAGGTGTATAAGAACATATTGAAAGAAGTGCTGTTTGAAGTGCAGAACCTGTATGTTCATACAGCCACAAAATAAGTGCAAATGAAGTTAATGCACTCCCCAGTTGCGATAATGATTGTGTACTCCATAAAATTAGAAATGTTTTTAATTCTTTTATTGTATTAAATTTTAATTTTTTCATTTTTGACTTTACTCCTTTAATTAAATAATATTTAATATTAAAAAGCAAAGTCTGAGGACTAAATTTAAATTTATATATTTAAATTAATCTCTTCATACGGTATCCTCAAACCTCGCATGAAGATAATAAAATAGTACATTTCATATCTATATTTCTCCTCATTTTATTTAATAGTTTATGTAAATTTTACTATTAACTATAACAAAAAACAACTACAATAATACACTATTTTCCTATGAAGTTCCTATATTCATAAGCATTTATCCACCTTACTCATCAAAGTAACTTATTTCAAAAATGCCATTCTTTTGA
>CAZPRO010000237.1:2118-3551 GCA_964588775.1 uncultured Clostridium sp. | reverse complement strand
AAAAAAATCTTTCTGACAGAAAAAATGAGACTAAACGAATTATTAGAAAATTCAAAGTTAATGGAGGAAGAAAGAAATGATTAAGTTTCATTTGTATTATGATAAAGATGCTGAAACAAAATGGTTAAACAAATTATGTGCTGATGGCTGGGCTATGAAAAAGTTTTTTGCTGGGTTTTATTGGTTTGAGAAATGTGAAAAAGGAGAATACAATTATCAAGTAGACTTTGGAGACAAACCATTTAGTGTGAATGATAATTATCGTGAACTAATGAATGATATAGGTGTAGAAATTGTTCAAACCTGGGGATATTGGATTATACTTAGGAAACCTGCTTCTTATGGAGCCTTTGAATTATATACTGATATTGATTCATCTATTAACCACTATACAAAAATCAGAAATATGTTTAAGACAGTTACCATTATTGAATTGATAGGATTATTTATAGAATTGTATGCGGCTATGCAGGGGTCAACAACGGGATGTATTTCCACCTGTATATTTTTAGTAATCGTATTTACATTCTTAAATGCCATAAATAAAACAAATAGTATAATTATATCACTTAAAGAAAAGAAAGGCGAAATAGTTTCTAATAAACGAAAAAAAAATATTTCATTTTCTTTACTTTTTGGCTTGATATTAAACAGCTTTGCACTTATTATTAATACTTCTATTTCTTCACCTGTTACACATATTATTCAAATTATAGCTATTATCTTTATGTTAATTGGAATATATAAAACTTTTAACAATTGTAATAATTAATATCTAAAAAGGAGAGAGAAAATAAAGCCTGATTTTCTCTCTCCTTTCTTCACCTTACGCTGTTTGTCAAAATTATTCTTATTATTTACTTAGAATTTCTATAATTTCTCCAATATAAAGATCATGATAATCATTATCCTTATACCATGTTTCATTAATTTTTTCATCTATAAAGCTGTCTTTACTTATAGGCTGGCAGCACATTTTTTTACATATAAAAACTTTTGATGCTTCTCCTATATAAGGAGTTCCTTCATAATGTTCAACAGTTACACCTGCAGTTTTTATTTTATCTTCATCTTTTCCTGATACTTTTCCCATATATCCAAGCATCTTTGCATATTTCTCATGATCAAAAAATGAAAGGGAAAAAGTATCTGAACCATCAATAAGAGTTTTGGTAAATCTGCTTTTACGCACTACTATGTATACTACATTTTTTCCCCACATAACACCAAGACCGCCCCATGATGCAGTCATACTATTTGCTTTTCCATCCTTTTCTGCTGTAATAAGCATCCATTCTTTACCTATCATATTAAATGGATTTGCCTCAAATTCTTCTTGTAACATTGGTTTTAATGAATTCATAAATAATTACCTCCATTAGCATACTTAGAATAATATGCCATATATTCTATAAATAATTATAATTCAAACC
>CAZPRO010000237.1:0-2018 GCA_964588775.1 uncultured Clostridium sp. | reverse complement strand
TCAACCATTGTTTCAAGCTTATCAGCATCTTCTCTTAATGAATTCATACCTTCAAATACTTCAGCTCTGTAAATCATAGCTAAATCATATATATCTCCATCAAACTTATCAGCTTTTTCAACTGCCTTTTCAAGAGCATTTATTTTTTTGCTTAATGAAGCTGTAAGTACAGAAATTTCTTTTAATAATTCAGCTTGAACTGAAATATCAGCATCAATACCTGTAGCTTTAACAGCATTAATTGATTCTGCTAAGCTGGTTGAATATCTAATTACAGCAGGTAATATTTGACGTTTTGCCATTTCAAGTGTTGTCAATCCTTCAATATTAATAATCTTGCTATAGTTTTCAAGAATTATTTCATAACGAGCTTCTGCTTCTACTCTAGTCAATACATTATGTTTTTCTAATATCTTAAGGTTCTTTTCAGCAATCATTGCTTTAGAAGCTTCTACTGTTGATTTAAGGTTTGGAAGACCTCTTCTTTCAGCTTCTGCAACCCACTCATCTGAATATCCGTTACCATTAAATATTATCTTCTTATGATTTTTAACCAATTCAGTTAATAAAGTATCTATTTCAGCATCTAAATCACTTGCCTTTTCAAGTCTGTCAGTGATTTGAGAAAGACTTTCAGCAACTATTGTGTTTAATATATAGTTACAGCATCCAATTGATGCAGAAGATGCAACCATTCTGAATTCAAATTTATTTCCTGTAAATGCAAATGGTGATGTTCTGTTTCTGTCTGTAGCATCTTTGTCAAAATGAGGTATTGTGTCAACACCAATTGCAAGTTCACTAGAAGATATTGAACTTGTAGCAGTTCCTTTTTCAATCTGCTCTAATACATCTTCAAGCTGATCTCCAAGGAATATAGATACTATAGCTGGAGGAGCTTCGTTTGCACCTAATCTGTGGTCATTACCAGCATTAGCAGCTGAAACTCTTAATAAATCTGGATATTCATCAACTGCCTTTATTACTGCACAAAGGAATAATAGGAACTGTTTATTTTTATGTGGAGTTTTACCAGGTTCAAGTAAATTAATTCCATCATCTGTACTCATTGACCAGTTATTATGTTTACCAGATCCATTTACTCCTGCAAATGGTTTTTCATGAAGAAGACAATATAATCCATGTTTTGCTGCTACTTTCTTCATAACTTCCATAGTTAATTGGTTTTGGTCAGTTGCAATGTTTGTTGTAGTAAATACTGGTGCAAGCTCATGTTGTGCTGGTGCAACTTCGTTATGTTTAGTTTTTGCATAAATTCCAAGTTTCCATAATTCATTATCAAGGTCTTTCATAAATTCAGAAATTCTTGGTTTAAGAACTCCAAAATAATGATCTTCAAGTTCCTGTCCTTTAGAAGGCTTAGCTCCAAATAAAGTTCTTCCTGTTAAAATTATATCCTTACGGGCATCATACATTTTCTTATCAATTAAGAAATACTCCTGCTCAGGACCTACTGTTGTAGTTACTTTCTTTGATGTTGTATTTCCTAATACTCTTAATAACCTAATAGCCTGTTTATTAATTGCTTCCATTGAACGTAATAATGGAGTTTTCTTATCTAATGCTTCTCCATTATATGAACAGAATGCTGTTGGTATACATAAAGAACCATCCTTAATAAATGCTGGTGATGTACAATCCCAAGCTGTATATCCTCTTGCTTCAAATGTAGCTCTAAGTCCACCAGATGGGAATGAAGATGCATCTGGTTCACCTTGAATTAAGTTCTTTCCTGAAAATTCTAAAATTACTTTTCCTTCTGGAGCTGGATTAATAAATGCATCATGTTTTTCAGCAGTAATCCCTGTCATTGGCTGGAACCAATGAGTAAAGTGTGTTGCTCCTTTTTCTACTGCCCAGTCTTTCATTGCTGATGCAACTACATCTGCTACAGCTGGATCAAGTGCTGTTCCTTCTTCTATTGTCTTTTTTAAAGCTTTATAAGTAGCCTTTGGAAGACGTTCCTTCATTACTGTTTCATTAAATACATTTGTTCC
>CAZPRO010000236.1:0-3624 GCA_964588775.1 uncultured Clostridium sp. | reverse complement strand
TTATTTGTAATATTAAAAATATTTCTCCGAAGGAGCGTGGCGCAGCCACTTTTTTGTTAAAAATTATACTGGTAAAGTATGAATTATAATCCAATGGTAAATTTTCTTAAATTAATGCACAAGTCAAGTAAAATAAATAAGTTATTTAGATTTTTAATTCTAAATAACTTATTAAAAACTAATTTATATGTTTCATTGCTTTAATTATGTTATCAATTAATTCTTTCTGCATTTAAACTATATTGTCATTGCCAGTTCATTATTTACCAATAAATTTCTAGTAATATGCATAACTATGTCTTTCTTTTCCAAATCAATATACTTATAAAATGTTTCATTGTATTTATCAATAATCCAATTATAACAAAAATTCATTAATAGTCTTCCAACTACAAGTATTATTTCTTCATAAGATATGTCATACTCATTCATTTTATCAACAACTTTTATTAATCCTTCATGTATGGACATTATATTATTATCTGGTCTTACATAACCCAACTCAGCAATATAAACAGAATCTTTTATCAATTTAGATTTGTCTACTTCCGCTTCACACTTAACAAAATTTTTCCACAAAAGATTAATTATATATAATAACAATTAACAGCTCTCCTTCCATTGAAAACATATACATTTTTCATTAAAAAAAAATATCATATTTAATTCACAATTTAAATATTTCGATATTTTTTCTTTTTTTCCTTCTTAATATGATTAATTAAATTCTTAAAATTTAATTTTTTTGTTTTTATTTATAAAATGCATGTAAATCAATATTTATGGATTTAACATCAAATCACATCATGATTAGGATTATTTTGTACAATATTAATAGCTTTAGTTACTTGAATTATAATATCAGTTTCAAATTGATTTTCTGTATTTGCTAACTTAGCCATAACTCTTCCTTTTTCTGTAGCAACATAATAAGGCTTTAAATTATTCAAAGCTAAAGCAAAAATATCCTTTCTGCATTTAGCACACTTACACCCATTACTTTTTTCGAGAAGCTTATTCATACTTTCAGTAACCCACTTCTCCATATAATTGAAAACTTCTTCCATGATTCAACCTCTTACCCCTTTATTCCTATAATCTTATACAAAATAAAAATTGAAAATTTTACAATTTATCTCCATATAATAATATCACATTTTTAAATACTAATCTACTCTAACTTAAATTTAAAATACTAATTTCTCATTAATTCCACCAATTTTATTAATATTTCTCTTTTATTTAAATTATTGTCATTAATAACCATTTTTAAAATATATTCTAAAACTTCTCCTATTTTTTTACCTTCTATGGCTAACTCCATTAAATCTTTTCCGTTTATAGCCAACTGACTGATACTATAGCATTCATTATTATCCAGTATTTCCTTTAAATAATTTTCTATCCTTATTATATTAGCAAAAGCTTCCCTGCACATGTTAAGATTTTTAGCACTTAAATCTGCTTTTTTTATTTTTATTAAATCTTTAAATAATTCAAGTCCAATTTTATTAAGAATGTTTTTTACTGAAATCTTATCCTCTAACCTGCAATCATGATATTTTATAAGCACATAGACTTTTTTTATTGTCTTATTGTCATACTTCATTAACTTTAAAAAATTTAATGCTCTTTCTTGTGAATACTTTTCATGACCATAGAAATGAGAGATACCCTTACTATCAATGACTTCCGAATCAATTTTACCAAAATCGTGCAATAACATTGTAAGTCTAAGATATAGCTTAGGCTCAATATTTTTTGCTGCCAATACACTATGTTCAAATAAATTATACTTATGATACTTATTATTTTGATTAAATTCATAAGTTTTATTAATATCCTGTATTATTAACTCCAACAAACCACAATTTTTTAATTCAATTAATTTTTCAGGATTATAAAGCAGTATTTTATTAAATTCATCACGTATTCTTTCTTTTGATACTTTTAAAATCCTAAAGTTTAATTTTTTTATTGCATTAAATGTATTTTCTTCTATGGTAAAGTTCAACTGAGCACTAAACCTTACAGCTCTCATCATTCTTAAACCATCTTCTTTAAATCTCTTTTCAGGATTTCCTACAGTTCTTATAACATTTGATTTTAAATCTTTAAGACCATTAAAATAATCTTTAAATCCTGTTTTAGGATTATAGACCATAGCATTAATTGTAAAATCCCTTCTTTGTAAATCTTCATTGAGATTTGAAACAAATTCTACCTTTTCAGGATGTCTCCCATCTTTATATTCTCCATCATTCCTAAAAGTAGTGACTTCATAATTTTCATTATTAAAATTAACAGTTACAGTGCCATGTTCAATTCCTGTTAGAATAACTTTAGGAAATAATGACATCACAAACTGAGGCAAAGCATTTGTGGTAATATCATAATCTTTAGGACTAATTCCTAAAAGACTATCCCTAACACATCCTCCTACTATATAAGCTTCAAATCCCTTACCTTCTAATATCTCTATTATATTTTCAACATTTTTTGGAATATCTATTTTTATGTCCACAGCAATCAACTCTCTTATACTTACTACCTGTAAAAATAATTAGATTTTTTATAATAAATTTTAGTAATCATCTCCTACATTACGATTGTTATAAGAATACACATTGTAATTTTTCCATATTTGTTCCAAATCAGAAAATATATCTGATATATTTTCCTTTTCCCTCATACCTACTGCAATTATTAAGGCATTAATAACTGATAAAGGTGCCACTAATGAATCAACAAAAGATGCCATATTACTTTGAGCTATTAATGTATAATCTGCTTTTGCTGCCAGTGGTGATAACAAACTATCCGTAAGTGCTACTACCTTTGCACCTCTGTCTTGAGAAAAAGATAAAGCATCTATTGTCTTTGCTGCATATCTTGGGAACCCTATTCCTATTACAAGATCACCTTTAGATACATTTATCATCTGCTCAAAAACATCTGAAATCCCATAACTAACCACCTTAACATTTTGCAATATTATGTTTAAATAGAATCCTAAAAATTCTGATAATGCTGTTGAACTTCTAAGCCCAATTATGTATATATGATTAGCTTCAAAAATACTTCTTACTACATCTTCAAATACACTTTCGTTTATTTTTTCAAGAGTTGAACGGATATTTTCCATATCTGCTTTTAATACCCCTTTTAATGCATCTCCATCACTAAAATAATCATTTTTTAATTCCAGTCTTTGAACTGTAGTAAGCTTATTTTTTATAAGTTCCTGTAAGGACTTTTGCAGTTTAGGATATCCTGAAAAGCCTAATTCATTTGCAAATCTTACTACTGTGGATTCAGATACTCCAACAGAAACTCCAAGTTTAGCTGCTGTCATAAATGCAGCTTTATCATAACTTTTCAAAATATATTCAGCAATTAATTTTTGTCCCTTACTAAGTCGTATGAACTTTCCCTGAATTAATCTCATTAAATCTTTGCTATTTTCATTATTTATTTCATCCATCTTTAGCCTTCCCATTTTTAAATCTGAATTTTTTTATTTTAATTCTATCATCTTTTACGTGAAGATTCAATTATCATGTAGTTTTAGTTTGAGTCAAGTAAAAGTTGGCAATTATTTTTGATAAAAAATCTCTTTTTATT
>CAZPRO010000235.1:0-3625 GCA_964588775.1 uncultured Clostridium sp. | reverse complement strand
TTTTCAGCATTAAATAAAGTTAATAAAGAAGCATCAAATAATTTGACGTTCAACAATATATTCGATTAATTCTGCGTACGAATCACATTCTTGAGTGATAATATCAAAGTCATATACATTCACAACATAAGGAACTCCCACATTTTCATCTATGGAAATATATTCATCTATCTCTGACGGAATAATTCCAAAATTCTCTATTGTTACACAAACAACATATTTTTTCCCTACATCTGGTATTACAATTTCTTTTCCTGATTCAGTTAAGAATTTTTTACCTTCTTTCACTCTTTCAATTGACCTTACGCCCTGAGAATATGCTGCTCCAATTGCTTGATATACGTCTGTCATGATACTTTCATGTATTCCACGAATGGAATTTAATGTTATTATTTTACTTTTACATTCACCAAAAATCATTCCTTCTTTGCTTACTACTGTAACGTCTGCTTCTCCATCTTCTCCCACATAGGATAAGCTATGCAATATCTTATCTTCTGGCATCAATCTTGAAATAAACTTTATTGTTAGATTTTCTACAACATCACCACGATTTTTAGTGTATACTCCAAGAATTTTCTTATCAAATAATTTCTCTGCAATAAACGAATAATGAAATTGTTTTGGAAGATTCATTATGGTAGAAAATATAAGTGGCATATATATGTAATCTCCAAAATCTACAAATGGCTTTGATTGCAGAATTTTAAATTCATCGAACTCGACCTGATTAAATGAATCATCTGTTTTTACACACAGATAGTCACACATTTTTTCTGTTTCATCACCTATCATTTGTCTTAATTCTGATTTAAAAATCCTAAATATATATCCTGATTTTATACTTGGAACCCAAGGCTGTTCCTTATTTATTATTGCCTTAATCACAGTTGTGATTTTATTTTTTTCTTTATAAGCACTATGAATTTTTTTCCCATATTGAGCAAAGATATATCTAATAACTTTCTCATATGATGAAAAAGAGAATCCCATAGTTGTCCTCATCGATGAATCAAGTGGCGTATACAAATCTCTTGCCACCGCTACAAGTTGATGTATATAGCCATCTCCACGAAACATATTTCCCTTCATTTTCATCATTTGAGATTGCAAGAATTGTTGCTTTTCTTCATCGCTTGAATTAATCATTTTCAAAGTGTCATCAAACAATTTTTCAATGTTAGGTGTAAATGCCTTTTTCCCATATTGTTCTAAAATCTGATAATCTGCCCATTTGAATTCTTTTGTTCCTTCTATACTACATGCATAAATTGCATTCGTTGCTAAATACTCTGCTGCTGGAATAAATGTATCATCATGCCCATATAGAAGCATCTGCAATTCTATAATTCCAGATAATACATCTTCTAACGAATACTGGGCCATAAACTGAATCATTTCATCTGTTATCGGCTTACTCATCTTCTTACCACTCCTTCCTTAACATCTAATCCACTGCCCGAAAATACCCTTAGTATCGAGTTGCCGGATTTGTTGTCAACTTTTTTCGACTTTCAAAACTCACTCAAAAATGCCTGACATCTAATCCATTAACTCAATTTGCGTTATCTAATCCGAGGTTACAACCTGACACACATTTTCGCAGTAGATATGTTTCCATAGAAAACAACCGGGCTTTTTCAGAGGTCAGGCTTATAATACCAATTTCCGAAAAATCCCAGAAACACGTCACTTTCTGGCTTTTATTTATCTTTTCTTGACATCAATACCACGCACTCAACGTGCTTAGTCATAAAAAACATATCAACAGGCTGAACCTTACAAACATTATAATTACCTTCTTCTGCTAGAATTTTTAAATCACGGGCTAATGTTCCAGGGTCACAGGATACATACACTATTTTGTCACATTGTGCATTGCATAATGCTTTCAATAGTTTTTTATCACATCCTTTCCTTGGGGGATCTACTAATATTACATCTGGAACTATTCCTTTATTTATTAAATCTGGAATTACATCTTCTGACCTGCCAACAACAAATTCTACATTGGAAACATTATTAATTCTAGCATTAGCCTCAGCATTTTTTATAGCCTGTTTTATAATTTCCACCCCATAAACTTTTTTCGCTTTCTGTGATAAAAATAAAGTTATGGTTCCTGTGCCACAATATGCATCAAATACAATTTCATCTCCACTTAAATTAGCAAATTCTAATGCTTTATTATAAAGTACTTCTGTCTGAGATGGATTAACTTGAAAAAATGACAATGCCGAAATATTAAATTTATATTTTCCAATATAGTCTGTTATATAATCTTTACCATATAAAGTTATACATTGTTCTCCCATTACCCAATTTGTATTCCTATTATTTATATTTTGAATTACGCTTTTTATGTTATGTATGCCCTTATTTAACTTACTAATCAATTCATCAATATGAGGTATTTTTTTATCCAAAGTTACTAAAACTACCATTATTTCATTAGTTTTGAAACCCTTTCTAAGTACAATGTTTCTAATTAATCCTTTATGATAAAAGACACCATCTCTTTTAGCTGGACATATGTTGAATTCTTTCATCCAGTCCTTTATTACAGTTATAATATGCTTAAATTCTTCAGGCTGAACAAGGCAATTATCTACATCCACTATTTTGTAACTTTTTTCATTATAAAATCCCATAACAATTTTATTATCAATAAAATCAACCTGATACTGAACCTTATTTCTATATGAAAATGTATTATCCATTCCTATAACTGATTCAACTATTTCAGGATTAATTTTAGCTATTCTTTCAATACAATCTTTCACCCTTTTATGCTTAAATTTCAGCTGATTTTCATAACTCATATTCATAACTGCACATCCGCCACAGTTTTGAAAATATGCACAAGGTGCTGTTATTCTGTTTTCACCTTTTTTGAGAATTTGAACAAGTTGGCCAACAGCATAATTCTTTTTTGATTTTATTATTTTTATTTTAACCTCTTCACCAGTTAATGCTCCTGGAACAAAAACAACACAGCCTTCTATTTTGCCTATCCCTTCTCCTTCATACCCTAACTCTTCAATATTAATAACATACTCTTTATTTATTTCAATCAAAACTTGCACGTCCTATCTTTCAAATATAATTAATTCTTCTCTTTCTAGCTATATTATATATTATTAATACAATATTTATAAATTAATTATTAAAAATATTATTCCTATAGTATTATGCCATAATATAATTATACAACCAAATTCAGCTTAAATGTAAATATTAGGATGAATAATGCTTATGGGTATTTTCCATGACATTGGTGAAACTTTTACAGAAGAAAATAATAAAAAATAGAAAAGCACCTTTCGGTGCTAAATACAGAATCAGTTGCCATTTAATTCTATATACATATAATTATACCTATAAAAATATATAATATACATTCTATATTAAGCATATTATAAACATATGCTTATTTTCCTAGTTATACACGAAATTCTGTTTAGCAATAGAAGCGAAAAAGACTACTACACATTGTGTAATAGTCCTTTGTTTATGTAAGTAAATTATTTAACTGTGCTTACTTTTAATAGGTTAGTTGCACCAATTTCGTTAACTGGAACACCTGCTGCTAAAATAACAGTATCTCCTTCGTTAACAAATTCAT
>CAZPRO010000234.1:0-3636 GCA_964588775.1 uncultured Clostridium sp. | reverse complement strand
ATGCAGGCTTCTTGCAGCCTGCCGGCTCAGCAAACATGCTGGGCGAACAAAAAAATAGATTCTGCAAAAAAGCAAAATCTATTTTTATTTTGATATAAAATTTAATATCATACCGCAGCCTTCATTGTCATTAGGTCTTCTTCTAAAACCAAACTTTTCATAGAATTCTTCTTTTCCTTTTGAAGACATAAGAAGAACCATTACAGATGTACCTTTTATCATATCTTTCTTTATATAATTCAAAATATCATCAATTATCATTCGTCCTATTCCCATGCCCTGGTATTCCGGATCCACATTTATATTTTGAAGATAATAAACGTATGCACCATCACCTACTAACCTTCCCATACCAACAGCTTCATTTCCTTTTCGTGCACATACTGTATATAGACTATTATTTATTGCTTTTTTAATCTGTTCTTCACACAAATCATTAAGTCCTACAGAACATCTTAACTGAGAGAATTCTTCTACACTCAAGTCATCTCTTGTTAAATGAATATTCACTTACATTCCTCCATTACTTTTATTAAGTCTGCTTACTTTAATATTTTAGAGCACACCATAATGTATGTCAATATAATCCATGTATATTTATACAATAATTTTTATTAATATTAATGCACATAAAATTTGAAATGCTCCTATTATCAAACCATATAACATAGCTTTAGGTCCTTCCTTAATTAAATCTGTAAACTTCACCTTTAATCCAATTGCTGCTAAAGCTATTATTTCAAAATTCCCACTAATCATCTTAAATAATCTCTGAATAAATGCTGGTATAACTCCAAAACTATTTAATACACATAAAATAAAAAATCCTGTTATATACCAGGGTATTCTTATATGGGAGTTTTTCTCTCTAATTTCTATTTCTTCTTTAGGAATATGTTCTTCATGTTTAACATTAATTCTTGAATAACCTATAACAACAAATACCATAAACATTATTCTTATTATCTTAAAAATAGTTGCAGTTGTTACTACTTCTTCATTTACAAATTTTGCACTTGCAATAACCTGACCAACTGACTGTAGTATTCCTCCCATTAATGCTGCTGTCTTCATTGTTGAATTATTGTATAAATATGAAGAAATAACAGGCAGAATAAACATTAGTATTGTTCCAGTAATATTTACTATAGTTATGCTTATTGATTTATCCTTATGATCTGCCAGTATTGCTGGAGCACTTGCAGCTATTGCAGAAGAACCACATACTGCATTTCCACTTGCCATTAAAAGGGAATACTTTTGAGAAAACTTTAAAACCTTCCCCATATAATATGTAAATAATATTGTGAAAATCATCTGTAAAGCTATAAATATAACTCCTTTTATTCTTAAAGTGGCAATCTGCATAAAATTTATGTTTCCTCCCATAAGCACTATAGAATATGAAAGCAGCTCCTTTTCACTAAAACTGAATCCTTTTGCATATTTATCTTTGACAAATACAGTATTTCCAAGTATAATGCCTCCTAATATTGCAAAACTTGATTCTCCTAATGATGGAAAAATACTTCCTAATATTTTTCCCAAAACCGCAACACATATAGCTACAATAAGTCCAGGTAATATTTTCTGTATATTGATATTCATTTTTCCACCTCGCCTGTAATCTTTCTAGCTACTAATTAGTATTAGTAAAAATTTTTTTATTATAACTACAAGATTCTTAATTATAAAAAAAGCTGTTACACTAAATAAATCAGAATTTGTAGGTATGTGGTAACTCACCGAAAAGAAGAGACATGCAACTAAAATTTAAATTCTAAGATCGCTTAAAGCTGGAAAACTAAAAATTTTGAAGCATTGGCAAAACACTTGCTCCATACTGGTACAGTTAATAATAAAAGTGTTTTGAAATATAATAGTTAGATGTATTTCAAAATATTGTGGCAAAACTCAGTATGGACAAGTATATTTGCTCAATCCTTCAAAATTAAGTTTTCCAAGCTTACGCTTTATAGAATTTAAATTTCATTGCATGTCTCTTCTTTTCTAGTTTTATCCCATAACCAAATTTAGTATATCTTTATATACTAGCAAACGAACCTTATCTCCAATTTATAATGGCTTAGTGAAGAACCTTGATGCAGAAAACGCAAAAAAACATGAACTGGCTATTGATTTACAGGTGCATAAAATTTGTGCATTGAAACATCCAGCTTAAATCTGTCCCGAAATATACTTGTCTATTCTGAGTTTTATAACATAATTTTGATAATTAATATATTTATTTTTTATGAAAACTATTATTTATTGCCATATCAGAATGGAGCAAGTATTGTAGGGATAGCTTTAAGCTCTGATGTTTCATGTACAAATTTTTTAAGCCTGTGAATCAAGTAGCCTGTTCATGCTTTTTTGCCGTTTTCATGCTCAAGGTTCACCACAAATTCTGATTTATACGTAAAAGAGGAACTGTTCACTAATTTACTTAGTGCAACAGTTCCTCTTGCAAATTAAGCTGTATTATTTTTTGTCATTACTTTCTTCATAATCAACATCAATTACTTCACCATTAAAATAATCGTCTTGTGAATAATATGTATCTGTATTTTTACTCTCTATTTCACTCTTTTGCTTATTTTTAAGCTTTCTTTGGGTTATATAGCCTTTTATTTTTATGAATCCATAAATACCTACACCTGCTATTAAAATATAAGGTAAAATTTTAATAAAAAAAGCTATAATTACAAAGAAAATGCATGCTGCAATTATTGTGTATAATAATCTCTTTATATCAAAATTCATATGCCAACCTCTAATAATTCTTTATTCATTTTTATTATAACTCATAATTTCTATTTACTCAATTATAAATATTTAACTTATTATACAGCCTAAACATTTATATAATAATCTAGTAAGAAATCAGATTGTCAGCAATATTAAAACCATAAGATTATTAAAATCTTATGGTTTTATATATTAATTTCTAGAATGATTGAAAATTTTTACTTATTATACTTATATTCTTTGTATACTTTTAACGTAGAAAAAATTTATTTGTTTTATTGTGTGTGTCAATTATTATTACTTAAATTATATTGGAAATACAAGTGTGTGTGGTTTATATTTCCAATATTTAATTTTAAAGGAGTGCTCTTATATTTACTACTAAATCCCGAGATAAGATTCCAGTAATAATGCTATTAATTGTATATTGTTTTACTTTATCATATTTGCTGAATAGTATTTTAGCACTATTAAAATTGTTGTATACTTTCCAATATCCACATAATAAGCATTTCTTCTCTGTACATTCTATAAAATCTTTAACATCTTCAAGGGGTATTCCTAAAAATAATCCTAGTTCGTGCGGACAATGAAATGCATTATACCGCTTTTCAAGACATAATACATAATCATTTACATTATATTCTTTAGGATAACCAATTTTCTGCAAAAAATTCAAAGTTTCAGGATGATTAATATATTTTTGAAGAACTTCCTCATCATATATAAAAACTATTATTGCTTTTTCTGATTCTCTTAAGACTATATTTTTCAATTGAATTTCTTTTAAATATGCTTCTCCAAATCTTTCCCAAGAATTAATCAGACTCTTATCACTTTTATTTAAAGCAATTGTAACACCTGGTTTTATCCCAGCTATAACAA
>CAZPRO010000233.1:0-3637 GCA_964588775.1 uncultured Clostridium sp. | reverse complement strand
TTTTATCAAAAAAAGAGGAGATTTTAAATTAAATTTATTTCATGCGTTTGTCCTGATAAAATAATTAACAGAAATGTATTTAGGTGATATTTTATGGTAAAAGCAAAAAGTATAAAAATCATACAAGAAGAAGTTAAGAAATGCAAAAAATTATTGAATAAAGCAACTAATCCATTGGACAAATTAAAGCTGGAAATTAGATTGAAAGAGCTGCAATGGAATTTAGAAGATATCAAGTATCAACTAACGAGAATAGATGTACAATTACATAGAGATGCAGATTTTTATAAAAGCCTTTTTGTAGATAGATACATATATGGACTAACTCAAAAGCAGCTCCTTGATAAATATAATATTTATAGCACCAATACATTATACAGAAAATTGAATATTGCTAAAGAAGTATTTGAAGGCAAAAAAGCATCTATAACACTTGTAGATTTTTTATAAATAAAGGGTAGTAGATAGTTAATTCTATTTGCTACCTTTTATTTTTGTTTTGTTAATAAAAATAGCACATAAATACCATAATATTAACATAGATATTTTTAATGAGATTATTGTATGAAAGATATGATGCAATAAATATTAAATACAGATATTCCAGAGAAATATAAGCAAGGACTTATAGAATATGTATATGGACTTGATACAGAGCCTACTTTATTAGATGTAAGTAAATGTGGGTATACAAATGAAGAATATAGGAAAATATACTTATTAATAGCAATAGAAGCAATGAAATATGATTTGCAAGAGTATAAAGAAGATGAAGAATTTAGATTTTATCATCTTGTTTTTGCTAAATGGTGCATTTGGAAAATGATACAAAAATATAATAAGCTTCATTTTAATATACCTAGAAAACAATAACCATAGAATAAAATTAAAATAGAGTTACAAGAAATTATGATAGATCATTCATATGAATGTTGTGATTTGAAATGGAATCAATCATTGATATTAAAATTATTTAAGTAAATATAATGTTGGGCATTGTAAGAGCAGTATTTGAAGGTAAGAAGCATCTATGATTTAAGTGCTATTTGTTTGAAATTATATATTAAAATTATGTATATTTAATATATGTAGTAAAATAATATATAAGGATAGATTTATAGGTACTTTGTGTTGTATAATACTTATAGTTTTGATTTATTTTGAAAAATATATGTATATAGAGAATAAAATTGAGTATAATTTAAATTGAACTGATTTCATTTTTATAAATATTGGAGGAATGAGTTGTGAAATTTATGTTTGAAAACTTAGGTCCTATAGAAAGTGGACAGTTAGATATTAAAAATCTAACTATTATTTGTGGGAAAAATAATACTGGAAAAACATATATTAATTATGTTGTTTATGGCTTCTATAAAAATATCTCAGGAATAGTGAATAGAATTGTAAGTAAAAATAAGTATATAAAAGAGGATGAAGGTAAAGTTAGTATAAATTTAGATTATGTATTTTCAGATATCAGTAATATAGATGATAAGGTTTTAAAAGAATATACAAAACAGTTAGATACAATATTTAATACAACACAAGATATGTTTAAAAAGTGTAAAATAAATATAGAAAACAAAGACAGAATACTTAATAAATCTGATTTTGTGAAAATTTGCAAAAAGGTTTCAAATATATATAAAGAAGTAATATCTGAAAGACCGATATTGATTGATTTAGAGGATGATTTGCTAGTAGGAAGTAGCTTGGAAAAAGAGCAATTATCCCTAATTAAAGCAATTATGGAATTGATATTATCAATTTCATTGAATGAGACTTTATTTGGACATATAATTTCAGTATTTATGTTACCAGCGGAAAGAAATGGTTTAAATATATTTTTTAAAGAATTAAATGTTAACAGAAATAATGCTATATTTGGATTAAAGAAAAGTTCTAATATAAAGCCATTTGTTAATCAATTTTCAAAGTATTCATTGCCAATATCTGATTATATTAATTTTTTAAATGGACTTGATGAAAATGAAATAAGTAATAATGAAATATTTTCAGATATAGTGGATACACTTGAAAATGACATAATTGGGGGAAAGTATGTTGTAAATAAAGATAACATGATAGAATTTAAATCAAATAATAAAAAAGAGTCAATGGATCTGCATATTTCATCATCAACAGCTAAATCTTTATTTGGATTAGATTACTATTTAAGACATAGTTTAAGAAACAATGATTTACTAATTATAGATGAGCCTGAATTAAATCTGCATCCAGATAATCAAAGAAGATTAGCAAGAGTTTTAGCTCGTTTGGTTAATCGTGGGATGAAAATATTAATATCAACTCATAGCGATTATATAATAAAAGAGTTTAATAATTTAATAATATTAGGGCGAAAATTTAATGGATATGATAAAATAATGAATAAGTACAAATATACAGAAGAAGAATTGTTAGAAGAAAGTAAAGTTAGTGCTTATATATCTAATAATGGAATCATACAAGAATCAAAAATTGAACAAGA
The DNA here is from genome assembly GCA_964588775.1 of uncultured Clostridium sp. GTDB lineage: Bacteria > Bacillota > Clostridia > Clostridiales > Clostridiaceae > Clostridium. Next base: position 1,143 of record CAZPRO010000233.1, on the reverse strand, counting down.
AGGAATAATAATAAAAAGTTTTGATGAAGTTATTAATTGTTACAATATTAGTGCTGATGAAATATATGATGGTTATTTGGAGGCTCAAGATGAATAATCAATGTTATATGAATCTTCAAAATGCAATTTCTAAATTGATTAATCCTAACGTTATTACTAATACATCACAAAATATTATAACGATACAAGAAGAAAATAAAAATTCTACAGGTCATCAGATAATTATAAAGAATATAAAAAATTGTATTTCAATTAAATTAGATCAAGATAAAAGTGAAATATATTTTTTTAAAAAAGATGTAACAATAAATGATGAAACAATTTTTTATATAAATGATGAAAAGTTATATGTTCTTCTATTAGAATTAAAATCAAAGAAAAAGGGAAAAGGAGAAAAACAGATACAATATGGGAAAATATTTGCAAATTTTATAGTAGAAATTTTAGAAAAAGAAAACAATATGAAATTTAAAGAGATAGAGTATAGAGGGTATATTTTTTCTACCAATAAAATAGCTAGAAAAAGCCCTCTAAAGAGAGAAAAAACTATTAAGGCAGATAGCCAAAAAGATGGTATATATATTAAGGAATTTAAAAATAATAGTGAATACATATTTAGAAATTTATTATTGCCTATACAATTGTAGGATATCAATCAAAGCTAAAGTGATTATATAAATAAATCATGTTTTAAACACTTACAATAAGTTTATACATATAGGTAGTATTAAGTTGACAAAATTATAATATAGATAATCATTAATGTTAGAAGAAAAGTAGTTTGATTTTGCCCTTATAGAATAATTTGAAATTTAGTAATAGACAATAATATATAAATGCAGGAATTAAGCTATTTTCATAATAAAATAATAGTGTACTACAAAGATATTTTCTTTGTGTTAATTAACACATTTTTAACACAGTAGTTTTACTATGTGTTTGAAATGTATGTGAAGTTATATTGAATAAGTCCTCATAAATTCAAGGGTTACAAAGATGTACAAGTTTATATGAACGAGTAAATCAAATGTGAGGATTGGACTACTAAGGTTATTTAATCTTTGTAATCTTATTTCAAATTGTAATGCTGCATAGGTGTGACGAAGTGCATGAAATTTTTTATGTTCAACGTTACACCTTTTT
>CAZPRO010000232.1:0-3646 GCA_964588775.1 uncultured Clostridium sp. | reverse complement strand
GAGGAGAAAAGTTATGAATACTGAAAAATTACTAGAAGTTATCCATATTGCAGAAAAATTAAAGGATACAACAAGACATTGTTATACATCAAAAGGAAGACATGAAAGTGTTGCGGAACACAGCTGGCGAATTTCATTAATGGCATATTGGATAGCAGATGAATTTCCAGAGGCAGATATGAATAAAGTAATAAAAATGTGTCTTATTCATGATTTGGGAGAGTGTTTTACTGGGGATATTCCCACATTTATGAAGACATCTGAAGACGAAACAAAAGAGAAAGAAGTGTTATATTCCTGGGTAAATACATTCCCTGAACCATATAATAAAGAAATGCTTTCATTATATAAAGAAATGGCTGAAAGAAAAACTTTAGAAGCTAAGATTTTTAAAGCAATGGACAGCCTAGAGGCACTTATTCAACATAATGAATCAGATATAAGAACATGGTCAGAAAATGAATTTGATTTAAATCTTACATATGCAAATGATAAGGTTTCATTTTCTACATATTTAAAAGAGTTAAGGCAGCTTATTTATAAAGAAACAATTAGTAAAATGGAAGAGGGAATTTAATTATGTGTGATGTAAAATGAGGATTGCCAATATATGAAGTTCTAATAAGATTTAAATTATATTATCAAACATGAACTTAATTAATAGCAGTAAGTTTATGGTATAATTATAGATATTAAGATTTTATTTGTTAAGTAAGCACAAAAATGTTCTACTTATTAATTAATATGGAGATGATAATATGAGTGAAGACAACTTTCAAGATAACCTTGATAGAGAAATAGAAAAGAGAATAAATATAATGGAAAGCCCAGACTATATGTTTCCTAAAAGATTCAGTAAAGCGGATTATATATCTTCAGTAGTAGTAGTTATTGCATGTATTGGATTTATTATTTATGGGTTTTATTTATAAAGATAAGGGAAAAATATTATGAAAGATAATTCAAAAGAAATTGAGAGAGAAGCTGTTTTTGGAATAGTTCCTGTATTACAGAAAGAAAAAATCTATGGTTTTTTAGATGCATTTCTTATTCTTTCAGGATACTGTATTGCTACATGGAGTTATACACAGGGGGCATATTTGGCAACTCTTGTTGGTTTTAAACAGCTTTTGATAGGAGCATTTATTGGAGCAATATTAATGCTTGTAATTTATCAGCTTCCTGTTATTTTATCTGTAAGATATGGAATTGATATATGGATATGGCTGCGTTCAGTATTTGGACATAATGGAGTGAAAATAATGACAGTTGTTATAATTCTTATTAATTATCCATGGTATGCAGTATGTGCAGATCTGTTTGCATCATCAATGACCAATCTTGCTAAAGTTTTTGGAATCAGTATACCTTCAGGCATGCATGTTATCTTAGGAATATTTTGTGTTGTTATAGGAACTATTATTGCATATAAGGGAATTGGAGCAATAACTTGGACAACACGTATTCTGGTTCCACTTCTTCTTGCAGTTGGTGCTATGGTTATTGTAATAGGTTTTACATCAGTTCCAGCAGATGTTATATGGAATTATAAGCCTGCAGACAATGGATATTCAAACAATATTATTCCATATATTATTTCAATAGAAGCAAATTTTGCCTTTGTTATTACTCTTATAGGGGGAATGGCAGAAGTACCAAGGCTTACAAAGAATGAAAATAGTGGATACTGGGCAGGAGTTCTTGGGCAGGGATTATGTGGATCATTTTTTGTTGTAATAGGTGCTGTAATGTCTATTGCTATGCAGTATACAATGCATGAAATGAGTGCAGACCCTACAACAATGCTTGCAGCATTATGTATTCCGCCAGTTGCATTAAGTTCGCTTTTACTTGTTGCATTTGCCAATATTGGAACGCAGGCAGTAGGTTCATACATATATGGAGTTATGCTTAAATCATCTTTTAAAAAATCAAAATATAATGTTCTTATTATAATTTTAGCATTGTATGTGAGCATTTTATGTGTATGGGGAAAAATAATTGAATTTTTTGGATCGTTTTTAACAATAAGTGCATGTATTTATGCACCTTTATCTGCACTTTTATTTGTTGATTTTTTCTTTGTAAGGAAGCAGAAAATATCATTACGTTCAGCTTATGGACTTAAAGGATGGAATGCTTATGAATATACTAAAGGAATAAATTATGTTGGATTTTTATGCATTATAATAGGAAGTCTTACATCACTTATGATTTATAATCCTGTTACAGGTGAAGTACATAATATGTTTTTATTTTATTTTACACCTACTGGTTTTTCATTTATAGCAACAGGCATTCTTTATTTTGCTTTAAGCAGAGTGCCATTTATAAGAAGGTATATATTACGTGATAGAAATGAAATAACTATATAGCTGGGGGAGATATTTTTAATATGAATAAGAAAAAAATAGTAACAAAACCATTTGACCGCAGCAAAATTCCACCAAAGCAAAACCTTCTTGCCATGCTGTTTCTATGGCCATATTGTGCTTTTGTTACAAGAAGATTAGGATTAAAAATTAAAAAAGTAAATATGAAAGGATTAAAGCCACCATATCTGGTTTTATGTACACATCAATCATTTATGGACTTTTGTGTTACTCCATTATGTCTTTTTCCACATACAGCAAACTATATATCAGAACTTGAAGGTTTTGAATATTATGGTGAATGGAAATACAGACAGATTGGCTGCCTTGGAACAAGAAAATTCGTAAATGATATATCGCTGATTAAAAATATAAAAAGAGTAATAGACAGGAAAGGTATTATGGTTTATTATCCTGAAGCACGTTATGCAAATGTTGGTACAAGTTCAAAACTGCCAGAGTCAGTAGGAAAGCTGGCAAAAATGTTGAATGTGCCAGTAGTTACCATTAACATGAAAGGAAATTACCTTCAGTCGCCAATATGGAATTTAAGTGCAAGAAAAGAAGCACGTCTTGAGGCAGAAGTTACTCAGATTTTTAGTAAAGAGCAGTTAAAAAACAGCAGTATAGAAGAAATAAATAAAAAAATATCAGAATATCTAACTTATGATGAATATAAGTGGCAGTATGAGAAAAAAATAAAAATAACTTATAAAAAGAGAGCAGAAGGATTAGAATTGCCATTATATAAATGTCCTGTATGTAAAAGTGAGTTTGAAATGAAATCACAAAATGATGAAATATTCTGCAAAACATGTGGAAGCAGATGGCGTATGACAGAATACGGAAAGATGGAATTTATAGGACCTAAAAAAGAATTGTGTAGAGAAGATGTTGATTTTTCCCATATTCCAGACTGGTATGAATGGGAAAGAAGTACCGTAATAGATGAAATAAATAATGGAAAATATAATTTATTAATGAAGGTTCATATAGAAAGTCTGCCTAATGCAGTGAATTTTATAGATTTAGGGGAAGGAATTTTAAGTCATAATGAAAAAGGCTTCAGCTTAGGGTTTAAGGATTATGGACAAGATGTACAGGAAACTTTGCAATTCAGCAGTAGTTCAATGTTTTCTGTTCATACAGAATATAATTATAGGAATAAAGGACAATGTATAACATTATCAACACTTGATAATACATATTTTATCTATCCACTGGAATATGGATTTAATGCTACAAAGATTCAGTTTGCAACAGAATATTTATAT
>CAZPRO010000231.1:0-3651 GCA_964588775.1 uncultured Clostridium sp. | reverse complement strand
TCCAAATTAGGACTAGTAGCTTAAATTTTTCCTATTTACTGCACAAGTCTAGTTATAAATATAATTTATTATACCAAAATGAAATATTATGGTATAATAAGTTGATATTATAAATAGAATAGGATTATTATGTATGCAAAGGAGTAATTATATATGGGTTTAAAAGATAAGCTGGGTAAATATTATCAAGATGCTTATATGCAAAAATATGGAGATAGAATAACAAGCACTAACGGAACTGTTTTATCTGTTAAAATATTAGAAAAAAGTTATATTATTTTTCATAAAATAACTGTTGATATAATTGTAAAACCTGAAGTTGGCAAAAAGGTTGTTAAGTGCCACTTCAAAAAAGCTGCTTGGTTCAAAAAACCTGCATTTATGGATTTAAAGCAAGGTCATAAAGTTATGATTATGGGTATATTTGGTGAAAAGGACAGCAAAAAAGAAAACTCTCAAGAAATACAAATAACCAATATTTTAAATCTTACAACAAAAAAAGATTTAATTCCTGTAGATCACAGTCAAATAAAAAAAATACGTCAAAAGCAAACAATTATGAGAAGATAGAAAACTTTGTTTAAGTAAGAGATAAAATCAGAAGTAAAAAGGGACTGTCACATTAAACAATTAATGCACAGTTCCTTTTCTCTTTGATAAATCATAATTTGTAGATTAGTGGTAAATCACCGAAAAGAAAAGAATCTTGATGGACAAATTATGATTTATATAAATGCTGAAGAATAGAATAATTTTAGTGTGACAGACTCTTTTACTTCTTACCTACAAAATCATCTAGATTTAATTAACAAAAATACACTATTTATCAAAGCAATTATTCCTGAAAAAAATATAACAATACCCCACTGCTTTAAATTTAAAGGGACTGTATGAAATATATCACTTAAAAATGACATATACAAAACACAACAGATTAAAATCATGGATACTAATACTGCCAATATAAGCCATATATTTGTAAAAATATTTATTTGAAATAAGGAATGTCTTTCAGATCTGCATTCAAATACATGAATAAGCTGTGACATAACCAGAGTACATAAAGCAAGTGTTCTACAAGTTTCTAAATCCATCCCCATAAATCTTCCTGTCATAAAGGCAAGCAATGTGCATAATCCTATCAGTGTTCCTCTAACTAGAATTTTTTCAACCAAACCTCTTGCAAATATACTTTCATTTTTTTCCCTTGGCTGCTGTCTCATAATATCATTATCTGCTGGATCCACCCCTAAAGCTATGGCTGGCAGACCATCTGTTGCTAAGTTTACAAGAAGAATCTGAATAGGGCTTAATGGATTTGGAAGATAAAAAACAGTGGCCAAAAACATGGTTAAAACTTCACCTAAATTACATGATAACAAATATCTTATAAATTTTCTTATATTATCATATATAACTCTTCCTTCTTCAATTGCTGATACAATTGTTGAGAAATTATCATCCATGAGTATCATAGACGATGCTTCTTTGGTCACATCAGTTCCAGATATACCCATGGATATTCCAATGTCAGCTTCTTTTATTGCAGGTGCATCATTTACACCATCACCAGTCATGGCAACCACATTTTTATTCTTTTTAAATGCCTTAACAATTCTCAATTTATGACTAGGCGAAACCCTTGCAAAGACTCTTACCTTATTAACCCTTTTTTCCAGTTCTTCCTCATTTAATTTTTCCAGTTCTTCACCTGTCATAACCTGTGAATCATTATTACATATATTCAACGATTTTGCTATTGCAAGAGCCGTATTCTGATGATCCCCTGTTATCATTACAGGTTTTATTCCTGCAAGCTTACATTTTAATACAGAATCAGCAGCTTCTTTTCTTGGCGGATCTATACTTCCTGTTATGCCTATAAAAATCAAGTCTTTCTCAAGGCTTCCTTTATCATTAAGATGTTCTTCCTTATATGCTGCTGCCAGACACCTTAGTGCTCTAGAAGACATTGCTGTTACACTTTCCATTATTCTTATTTTCTTAGCTTTTGACAATGGCTTTACAGAATTATTTTCAAGAATATATGAACACCTGTCAATTATTCTTTCTGGTGCTCCTTTGACATAACAAATTTTATTTCCTCCTCTGCTTATTAAAACAGACATCATTTTCCTTGTTGAATCAAAAGGAATATCAGAAATTCTCTGACCTTTTTCTAAAAAATCCTGTATATATTGCTTATCTTTAAAAAATAATTGTATAAGTGCAATTTCTGTAGGATCTCCATGTATTACCTCTTCTATATTTTTTTTACTAAAATCATATGTGCAGTCATTACAAAAAAATAAACATTCTTTAAATTTTTCATAGTTATTAATTTTTTCCTTTTCCACATCTATGTTACGCCCATTTAAATATATCTCTTTTACTGTCATTCTATTTTGAGTTAAAGTTCCAGTTTTATCTGAGCAAATAACAGATGTACAACCTAAAGTTTCAACTGCAGGAAGTTTTCTGACTAAAGCATTTCTTTTAAGCATTCTAGAAACTCCAAGAGCCAAGGCTACAGTAACTATGGCTGCCAATCCTTCTGGAATTGCCGCAACGGCAAGACTTACGCCAAGTAAAAACATTTCTGTAATATCATTGCCACGAATTATACCCATTACTGTAACTACTGTACAAATAACAAGACAAACAATAACAAGTATTTTCCCTAATGAATCCAGCCTTATATTAAGAGGTGATTTTTCCTCTTCAATATCAGATAAAAGATAAGCTATTTTCCCCATTTCAGTTTTCATTCCAATACTGTCCACTTTAAGCTTTCCTTTTCCCTTTAATACTGTTGTTCCCATAAATCCCCTGTTATTTTTCTTATATGCATCTTTACTTACTCCAACAGATTCTCCTGTTAAAAGGGATTCATCAACAATAAGCCTAGAACTCTCTATAAAATCACCATCTGCTGGAATTCTATCCCCTGCTTCAACAATAACCACATCTCCTATAGTAAGATAGCTGGAATTAATTATTTTTACAGAAGAATCTCTTATAACTTTACAGGTGGGTGCTGCCATTTCGTTTAAAGCTTCTAAGGATTTTTCTGTTTTAAATTCCTGTATAAAACCTAAGAAAGCATTAATGACAACTATAATTAATATGGTTATCGCATCTGCCTTATCTCCTATAATTCCAGAAATTATAGTCGCACCTATAAGAACCCATACAATAAAATCATTAAACTGAGATAAAAATATTTTTAATGCTGAAGCTTTCTTTTTATGTTCAATCTCATTTAATCCAAACTGTTTAAGTCTTTTCTCTGCTTCTCTGGTTGATAAACCACTGGTTAATTCTTTTTCTTGTATCACAACTTATCCTCCCCATATTATAAGCTTTATATATTATATATATTTTTGTTTTTACAACTTATGACCATAATAATAAGCCTACAATCTCTAAAGGACGTATAACTTAATGTTGTGGTAACTCAACGATAAAAGAAACAGGCAGCTAAAATTTTGAAATAGCAAAGATTTTTAATGCTATTTCAAAATTTCACTGCCTGTTACTTTTATCTGTGTAGTTATCCATCTATAAGTTATACGTTTTTATAAATTGGGAAACACAATAAAATGTTAACATGTTCTGTTATATAAAATTCTATTTTTATTAAAAAGGCAT
>CAZPRO010000230.1:0-3652 GCA_964588775.1 uncultured Clostridium sp. | reverse complement strand
AAAAGGAGCCAGGTGTAAAAAATGATAAAGTTAATAGCAGCAGATATGGATGGTACTTTAATAGGAAATAATGGATGTATATCAGAAGAAAATGTAAAAGCAATAAAAAAAGCACAAAGCAAAGGGATAAAATTTGCAATTGCTACTGGAAGAGCTTTATGTGATGTAACTGATATTCTTAAGCAGTATAATTTAAAATGTGATACATTAATTATGAATGGAGCACAATATTTAAATGAAGATGGTGAGGTAATATCCTCTACATATATAAAAAAAGAAAAGGTAAAGGATATTATAGAAGCCATGAAATATGATAACATATGTATTGAAATATATACAGATAATGGATTTTTTACTCAAAATACTCCAGAGGAAACTCTTACATCAATGATACGCAGAGTAAGTAAATTTCATCCTGAAATTCCAGAAGAAAAGCGTATTGAAAATGCAAAAAACAATGTTCACTACAAAAATATGCAGTATATAAAGGATATTGATGAATTTACCTGTAATAATAATATTGCTAAATTTATATCTTTTGCTGATGATGTTGAAGTAATACACAAAATTGAAAAAAAGTTAAATAAAATAGATGGACTAGCTGTAGCAGGAAGCTTTGCTACAAATGTAGAAGTTAATGATGAAAATGCAGTTAAAGGAAAAATTCTTTTAAAAGTAGCAGAAAAGTACAATATTAAGAGAGAAGAAGTAGCAGTACTTGGAGATGGAATGAATGATTATTCAATGTTTGAAGAATTTCCATGTTCTTTTGCTATGGATAATGCTGTTCCTGAAATTAAGAGTATATCTAAATATATAACTGATTCAAACATTAATGATGGAGTCGCTAAAGCAATATATAGAATTTTAGATGAAAACTTATAAAATTATACTATAATATGACAATATGCTGTCATATTATAGGCGTTATACTCTTTGTTGTAAAGGAGTGATAATAATGGATTATAAAGTAGTAAACTGCAAGGCAAAAAAGGTGGCTGGAATTAGTACAAGAACTAATAATAATAGTCCTGAAATGGCTGATAAAATTGGGGCATTGTGGCAGAATTTTTTTGGCAGTGGAATTTTTCAAAGCATTAATAATAAAGTAAATAGTCATACATTAGGTCTTTATTACAATTATGAAAGTGATGATAATGGAGATTACACCATGAGTACATGTTGTGAAATAAGTGATGAAAATAATCAGCCAGAAGGAGTAGAAATTATACACATTCCAGAGGGAAAATATGCAAAGTTTGAATTGAAAGGTCCAATGGATACAATAATAAGTGACTTTTGGAAGGAATTCTGGACAATGGATATTAATCGTGCATATACTTTTGATTATGAAGAATATTTAAATAGCGATCCACAAAATTGCGAAGTTAATATCTATATAGCTTTGAAATAATGATGAGAAAAATTTTTATAATGCTGGCAGTAAAAATTAAGCTGCCAGTTTCTTTTTTTATTTATATTTATAGAAGGGAGTTTTAAAATATTGAAAACATATAAAAGCAGTCAAATAGCTGAAATGTTTAAGGTTCATCCTAATACAGTAAGGTTATATGAAGACAGTGGCTTTATTTCCAAGGCAGAAAGATTACCTAACAATTATCGTAATTTTACAGAACTTCATGTAATACAGATGAAGATATGCAGAAATGTTTTTGGATGTCCCTTTACAAATCATCATATAAGAAGTGAAGGAGTCAGCTTGCTGAGGGCATGTGGAAATAATAATCTTAAAGAAGCTGGAAAGTATCTGCAAAGATATACAGATGCAATTCAAAATGAAATAGATATTGCAGAAACGGCATTGAATTCTCTTTATGACTTTGTAAACTGTGAAACTATAAATAATAATGATATTTTTAGTAGAAAACAGGCTGCAGATATGTTTGGAATTACAATAGAAGCTTTAAGAAACTGGGAACGAAATGATTTAATACATGGAGAAAAAATAGGGAAGTTAAATAAGGTGTATTTCAATAATAATCATATAAAGCGAATAAGAATTATTTATATGCTTAGACAGTCAGGGTATAGTATGTCAGCAATTTATAGATGTCTTATGAAATATGATAATGGATGTACAGAAGATATTAATGATGCATTAAACAATCCTAATGCTGAAGAAATATTAAGCACTGGAGACAGGTGGTTAAGTGAATTGAAAAGAGTAAAAGAAAAAAGCAAAGAATTAAGGAGTTTACTTTGTGAGCTTGAAAAAATAATAAAATGAACCTTCCATTAGTACACCACCATTATTTTATAATATACAATTAATGTATATTAAATAATATATATTAATTGGAGGGAATATTATGATTGATATTAAAGAAATTTTAAGTAAAATAGCTGTTGAAAGACCTGTGGGAACTGAAGCAAATGAAGAAGTTATTGGATATATAGAGGGAATCTTTAAAGGAGATGGATATAAAACAGAAAGTATTCCTTTTGAATGTTTAAGATGGTATGAAGGACAATGTGAATTAAAAATAGGAAACAGTAAATTTGAAGTTTATGGGAGTCCTTTTTCACAAAGATTTAAAGGAAAGAGAGAAACTGTCTTAATTTCTACATTAGAAGAATTAAAATCTGCACAACTAAAAGGTAAAATTTTATTATTATATGGAGAGTTATCTAAGGGGTCTATACAGCCTAAAAATTATCCATTTTATTATCCACCTGAGCATGAAGAACTAATATCATTATTAGAATCAAAGAATCCATGTGCAATAATATCTTTTACAGGTAAAAACCCATATTGGGGTACAGATCCTTTTTATATGTTTGAAGACGGCAATTTTAAAATTCCATCATCATATATAAGTGATAAATATTTGGAAGAAGTAAAAAGATTGATTAAAGATAATCCTGAAGCTGAATTATATATTAATTCAAAAAATGAAACTGTACAAAGCAGGCAGCTTGTTTGTAAAAAAGCATCACTAAAGAAGAAAGGAAAGATTATTGTGTTAGGTCATATGGACAGCAAATATAATACACCTGGAGCCTTAGATAATGGTGCAGGGGTATGCATACTTATAGCCGCAGCTCATATGCTAAAGAAAAAACATATTGACTTTGATGTGGAATTTGTTCCAATTAATAGTGAAGAATATTTTGGTGCCACTGGGGAACTTAAATATATGGAATACTTAAAATCAGATAAAGAAGACGTAAAACTGGTTATAAATATTGATAGTCCAGGAAATATAGGTTCTAAAAATGCTGTTTCATATTATAATGTAGATGAGAAAAATAAAAAGATTATAAATAATGTTATTGAAAACAGTAAGGATATGTGTAATGGAGAATGCTGGTATAGTGGAGATCATATGCCGTTTGCAGCACAGGGAAATCAATGTATAGCTATAACATGTTCTGATTTTTATAGTGGAGGATTAAAAAATACACATTCACAAAATGACACTATAGATACTGTGGATGTAAATTTAATCAATAATGCAGCAGAATTTATATGCAGACTGATTTTAAATTATTCTAATAATTAAGAATATATATTATTTAAAATTTCAATGGGATTTTGCACTAGACAATTAGTATAGTGCAAAGTCCATTTTTTACATAAATCAGAATTTAACGATATTAAGTAAGAACTAAAAACTAAGAACTAAGAGTG
>CAZPRO010000229.1:0-3657 GCA_964588775.1 uncultured Clostridium sp. | reverse complement strand
CAGTCACCTCCAATTTTTAATATTTACCTGTTTATTATAGAGGTAAAATTTTATATATACAATATAGTTTTAATTAATGATTTCTCACAATAAATTGAAATGATATTTAATCCATAAAATTAAATACTATTAATTGACATTTAAAAAGTGGTAATATATAATTAAAAAATAGTAAAAGACTGTGATAAGGAAAAGTATATTGGAATTTAATTTTAGAGAGTGGCTGTTTGGTGCAAAGCTATATTAAATCCATTAGAAAGATCACCTTGGAGTTGGAGACTGAAAGGATTTTTGTCTTATTAAGTTATCACGTAAAGCCTGCGTTAAAGGATAGAGTATGAATGTACTTGAAATGGAATCATTTATTATATGATGTAATTAACCTTAGGTGGTTTGCGATTTAACTTCGTCCTTTAGGATGGAGTTTTTTATTTTATAAATTTAATAAATACAAAAAAAGTATTAATCTTAAAGAAAACAATTAATTAACTTTTAATATAAAGTTATATACTTACAACCATAACAGGAAAGGGGAAAAATTAATGTACAAAAAAGTTGATCCTTCTAAAAGTGTAGTAGATACTGAAAAAGAAATTGCTGAACTTTGGAAAGAGAAAGATGTAATCCAAAAGAATTTTGATGCTAATCAGGATGGAGAATATTTTACCTTCTATGATGGACCTCCAACAGCAAATGGTAAGCCACATGTAGGTCATATTTTAACAAGAGTTATGAAGGATATAATTCCAAGATATAAAGTTATGAAGGGATATAAAGTTTTAAGAAAAGCAGGATGGGATACTCATGGACTTCCTGTTGAACTTGAGATAGAAAAAAAACTTGGAATTTCAGGAAAAGAACAAATTGAAGATTATGGTGTAGAAAAATTTATTAAAGAATGTAAAAATAGTGTTTTCTCATATGTAAGTCTTTGGGAAAAAATGTCTAATGAGATTGGATACTGGGTTGATATGGATGACCCTTATGTAACATATCATGATGATTATATAGAATCTGAATGGTGGGCATTAAAAAAATTATGGGATAAAGGATTATTATATAAAGGTCATAAGGTAATGCCTTACTGTCCAAGATGTGGAACAGCTTTATCATCTCATGAAGTTGCTCAAGGGTACAAAGATGTAAGTGATTTAACTGCAACAGCTAAGTTTAAGGTTGAAGGAGAAGAAAATAAATATATACTTGCATGGACAACAACTCCTTGGACATTGCCATCAAACTTAGCATTATGTATTAATAAATCATATACATACTGTGAAGCAAAAGTTGGAGAAGAAGTATATATCTTAGCTAAAGACCTAGCAGAAAAAGTTTTAGGTGACAGGGAATATGAAATAATAAAAGAATTTAAAGGTGAAGAATTGCTGGGTGTTAAATATGAGCAATTAATGCCTTTTGCTAAGGTTTCCGGAAAAGCATTTGAAGTAATTCATGGTGATTATGTAACATTAACAGATGGTACTGGTATAGTACATATAGCTCCAGCTTATGGTGAAGATGACAGCTTTGTTGCTAAGAAGAATGGTATAACATTTGTTAATTTAGTTGATGCTAATGGTAATTTCGTACCAGAAGTAACACCATGGGCAGGCAAATTTGTTAAAAAATGTGATGAAGGTATCTGTAATTACTTAGAAGAAAATAATAAATTATTCTCTAAACAAAGACATATGCATTCATATCCTCATTGCTGGAGATGTGATACACCACTTCTTTATTATCCAAAGGACAGCTGGTTTGTTGCTATGACTCAAATGAGAGATAAGTTAATTGAAAATAATAATAAAGTAAACTGGTATCCAGATAATATAAGAACAGGAAGATTCGGAAAGTTCCTTGAAAATGTTATTGACTGGGGTATCTCAAGAGATAGATACTGGGGAACTCCTCTTCCAATATGGCAGTGTGAATGTGGGCATCAAGAATGTATAGGAAGCAGAGCAGAACTTGAAGAAAAAGCAACTACAGAGTGTAAGGGATTAGAATTACACAAACCTTATGTTGATGGAGTAAAGATAAAATGTCCTAAATGTGGTAAGGAAATGACTAGAACTCATGAAGTTATTGACTGCTGGTTTGATTCAGGTTCTATGCCTTTTGCACAATGGCACTATCCATTTGAAAATAAAGAAATATTTGAGAACAACTTCCCAGCACAATTTATTTCAGAAGCTGTTGACCAAACAAGAGGATGGTTCTATACATTAATGGCGTTATCAACTTGTCTTTTTGATACAAACCCATTTGAAAACTGTATAGTTTTAGGTCACGTATTAGATAAAAAAGGACTTAAGATGTCTAAACATAAAGGAAATGTTGTAGATCCATTTGATGTTATAGGCAGCCAGGGTGCTGATGCTACTAGATGGCATTTCTACACTGCAAGTGCACCATGGTTACCAACAAGATTTTCAATAGATGATGTTGCTGAAACTCAGAGAAAATTCCTTGGAACATTAAGAAATGTATATTCATTCTATGTTTTATATGCTGATATAGATAAATTTGATCCAACTAAATATTCTGATTTTGTATCAGATAATGTTATGGATAAATGGATAATATCTAAGTTAAATTCTTTGGTTAAGAATGTTGATGATAACTTAAATTCATATAAGATAACACAAGCTGCTTTAGCAATTGAAGCATTTACAGATGAATTATCTAACTGGTATGTAAGAAGAAACAGAGCTAGATTCTGGTCACAAGATTTAAGTGATGATAAGATAGGTGCTTATGTAACGTTATATAAAGTATTAACTACTTTAGCTAAGGTTGCTGCTCCATTTGTACCATTTATATGCGAAGAAATCTATCAAAACTTAGTAGTTGGATTAGATAATAATGCAGTAGAAAGTGTTCATTTATGTAAATGGCCAGAAGCTGATGAAACTGCAATAAACCCAGAATTAGAAAAAGAAATGGATTTAGCATATACTCTTGTTAAGCTTGGAAGAAGTGCAAGAAATAGTGCAAATATCAAAAATAGGCAGCCACTTTCAGAGATGTTAGTTTCAACAAAAGTATTACCAGAATATTATGGAGAAATAGTTAAAGAAGAATTAAACATTAAAAATGTTGTTCTTGGAGCAGATTTATCTGAACATGTTAACTTTGAAATTAAACCTAACTTACCAGTGCTTGGAAAAGCTTATGGTAAATTAATTCCTCAAATAAGAAAGGCTATTTCAGAAAAAGATCAAATGGAATTAGCTCAAAAGATTCAAAATGGCGGAGAAGAAACTATAGATGTTAATGGTACAGAAATAGTTCTTAATAATGAAAATCTTCTTGTTACAATGCAGGGACTAGAAGGTTATGCATTTGCTGGTGAAGGTGAAATTGGTGTTGTATTAGATACAACTGTTACTCCTGAACTTCAAGAAGAAGGTCATGTAAGAGAAATGATTTCAAAGATTCAAAACATGAGAAAAGAAAAAGGTTTTGAAGTTGCTGATAAGATAAAACTTTATGTTTCAAACAATGATATGTTAACTTTAATAGTTAAAAAGTTTGAAGACACAATTAAGAAAGAAACATTAACAGAAGAAGTTTTGTATAACGAAGAAACAAATTACAGCCAAGTAACTATTAATGGTGAAAAGTTAAATATGAATGTTGAAGTTATAAAATAAT
>CAZPRO010000228.1:0-3676 GCA_964588775.1 uncultured Clostridium sp. | reverse complement strand
TTGAAACATCCAGCTTAAATCTGTCCTGAAATATACTTGTCTATTCTGAGTTTTATAACATAATTTTGATAATTAATATATTTATTTTTTATGAAAATTATTAATTATTGCCATATCAGAATGGAGCAAGTATTGAAGGGATAGCTTTAAGCACTGATGTTTCATGTGCAAATTTTTTAAGCCTGTGAATTAAGTAGCCTGTTCATGTTTTTGGCTGTTTTCTCCATCAAGATTCACGACAAATTATGATTTGTATTTATATTAATATAAAAAGAATAATGGATCCCATTATTCTTTATTGTATTTCTTTATCTCATTATTTATTTCGTCTGCTATTTTTTTATCTCTGCTATACAAGCATGTACTTACAATTATATATACAAACACTATAACGCCTATCAATTCTATAGTTTCTCTTACTTCTCCTTTATCTATCCAGCCAAATAGAATTGCTTCTCCTACAATAACAACATTTATTGCCACACAATTAATAATTTTACATAAAAATGCTCCTAACCTTCCTTTAAATTCTATCTTATTTGCATACGTATTTGCTATTGATGCACCAAAAGCAACTACTGCAATCTCCAATAATATTGACTTTCTTATATAATTATCCTGAATGAAAAAATATGTATAAGCTAATGTGCCAAACATAGTTCCAGTATTTATTGCACAAAAATCAATTAATATTTTTTTTAATTCTTTCATACTACCCTCCTATAGTCCTAACTTTTCCTTTAGAACAGGTACAAATTTTCTTGATATAACAACCTTCTCATTATTACTTAATATAGCTTCAAATCTTCCATTAAACATTGGCTGCAGCTTCTTTATTTTAGATAAATTAAGTATTGTGGATTTTGATGCTCTAAAAAAACTTGTATTGGAAAATTCATTTTCTAATTCATATAGTTTGCTTTTAGATTCAAAAACTTTTTCTTTACAATATATAAATGTCTTATTGTCTACAGATTCAAAATAGTAAATATCTTTAGGATCTATCATATTTATTTGACCATTATGCATTCCTGCTATTTTCATATTATGATTTTTTATTCCATATATCATTTGAAGAATAGATTCATCTATATTATTGGATCGTATTATTATTTCTTCATTTTCTCCTTCTTTTAAATCTTCTATTATAATTTTCATATATTTTCTCCCCATGCAAATATATCCCAATTCTTATCTATCTGCATTCTCTTTATGCTTTAATAACAACGCAGCTAAACTTATAAAAATAAGAGATGAAGCAATACTAATAAATATTTCAAAACCATAACTTATCTCTTTTCCATTATAACTCAATATAATTCCCATATATTCAGCATAACTCTGCTTTTTTGAAGGTAAATTAATAAATATGCTATTCATAATTTCTTCAGTGCATATTTTTCTCATCATTGCTGTAATCTGCATTGCTGGAATGCATTTTAAAATATTTTGAAAGTACTCTGGCAGACTTCCTATAACAACATATATACCTGTAATAAAACCAGACAATGTACTTATCAATATGTTTAATCCCTGATAAGCAGATACTGTTTGTATACAATTTATTATAAAAAACATAAATGCAGATGATGAAAAAGAGCTTAATAATATTATACCTATTATTTTTAATATTGTTAGAATGTCTAAAATATATCCTCCACTATATAGATATATAAGCAGGAATACTAAAAATGCCAAATCAATCATTATAGACGATATAATTGCTGTAATTATATATGCTAGAGCTAAATGTACTCTTTTTATAGGAGATACTAAAAAAGCTTGAAATATATTTTTTTCTTTATCTTGAACCATTAGTCCCATAAGGGAAAGGGAAACCGTTATTGTGTTAATTATAAAAATCCCGGCCATTAACCAGGCTACAATAAAATATTTTGCAGATGATAAATCCGTTTGTGATATTTCAATTAACTCTTCAAGATTTGAACTTCCTAAAAATGTAATATTTAAAAACACAACTATTACAGATGCTAATAGAGAAAAAAATACTGCCATTTTGTTACCAGAAAAAACTTTTAAATTTCTTTTTACAATCATAATTATAGATTTCATTACTATTCCTCCTTTAAAGATACACCTGTAATATTTAGAAATGCATCTTCCATAGTTCCCTGCATAACCTCAAATGATTTTATATATTGTTCTACTAAATTTATAATTTTTATAGATTCCTTTGTAGACTTAATGGCAATATTTAAGCGATTAGTTTCTTCTTTATAGTTATATCCATATTGATTCAAAATCTTCTTAATCTTGTCATTATTGTTAGATTCAATTTTAAGTACATCAGTTGAATATTTTTCTTTAAGTTCAAAAGGGGTTCCTTCTGCTGCTATTGCACCTTTATGCATAACACATATGCTTTGTGCTTTAGCTGCTTCTTCCATATAATGAGTAGTAAGAAATATTGTCATTTTATCTTCTTTCCTTATTTCATCTAAGCATTTCCATAAATTTTTTCTTGTTTTAGGATCAAGTCCTGTTGTGGGTTCATCTAAAAATAATATTTCAGGATTATTTATTAATGCTCTGGCTATATCGCAACTTCTTTTCTGCCCTCCTGATAAATATTTATATTGTTTATTTAAATAATGACCTATATTTAACATTTGGCATACTTTGTCCAAATTTCTTTTAACCTTTACTCTATCTTTCTCATATAAATATGCTCTAAAAAGTAAATTATCTTTTACTGTAAGAAAATCATCCAAAGAATTATTTTGAAATACAACACCTATCCTTCTCCTTATGTCATCACTATTACTCTCTATATTAAATCCACATATATTTATACTTCCAGATGTTTTTTTAGCTAAAGTACATAAAGTATTTATAGTTGTTGATTTACCAGCTCCGTTAACACCAATAAAACCAAATAACTCACCTTGTTTCACACTAAAACTGATATTATCAACTGCTGAAAATTCTTTAAATTTCTTAACAAAATTTCTTACTTCAATAATATTTTTTTCCATATTATCACCACCATTTTCTTATAAATAAACTATATATTATCAATAGGTTATTTTCAATATTATTGGTTTTAAGTTGCAATAAACAATAGGTAAAATGCAATTATTTAATATAATGTAAAAAAAGAGTATAATTAATATATTATTAATAAGGGTGGGATAAATTATGATTTTTTATTTTTCAGGTACAGGTAATTGTAAATATACTGCTGAGAGAATTGCAGATAATATTGATGATAAAATTATATCTATTGCAGAATGTATAAAAAAAGAAAATTATTCATTTGAAGCTAGTGGCAATGAATCTATAGGAATTATTTCTCCAACGTATATGTTTGGATTACCCAGCATAGTAATAGAATTTTTACAAAAACTTAATTTAAAAATAAGTGATAAAACATATACCTATTTTATTGCTACATATGGAACGACTCCAGGGCAGGCAGGCTATTTTGCAAATCAATATATGAAAGAAAAAAATCTTTCATTTAATGCATATTTTAGTGTACAGATGCCAGATGTATGGACACCTATGTTTGATTTATCTAATAAAGAAGAAGTAAGTAACATAAATGCAAAAGAAGAACCTCAAATAGACTTTATTATAGATAAAATTAAACAATACACTAACGGAGATTTTATGAAAGGCAAAATGCCTCGCTTATTATCAAAATGTTATTATC
>CAZPRO010000227.1:0-3691 GCA_964588775.1 uncultured Clostridium sp. | reverse complement strand
CCTTTTTTATATGGTTTTTATTACCTTTTGTGCCTACTAAAATTATACTCTAACGTAGTTTTAATAATTATATTAAAACTACATGCAAGTTTTCCAATTTTAAAATTCATTCTTAGTTAATTTTTTAAGTTTATAAATCACAATGCTTTTATATAGTCAATCTCTTCTTTAGTAAGTTCTCTATATTGTCCTTTTTTCAAATAAGCCAGTTTTAACTTCCCTACTGAAATTCTATTTAATGAAATTACTTCATGGTTTAATGCTGCACACATCCTTCTTATTTGTCTATTTTTTCCTTCATGAATACCTATTTCTAAAGTAGCTATTTGCTTTTTTTCATCATAATTTAAAACCTTAAGTGTTGCCGGAGCTGTTACATATCCTCCAATATCTATTCCATTTTCAAAGGCTGCTCTATCCTCACTGCTAACCTGATTTTTAACCTTAACCACATAGGTTTTTATTATTTCCTTTCTTGGATGAATAATTTTATTGTAAATTTCACCATCATTGGTTAATAGTATAAGTCCACTACTATCATAATCAAGACGGCCTACAGGGTATACTCTTTCTTTACATTTTATCAAATCCAGTATTGTACTTCTATTCTTTTCATCCTTTACAGAACATATATATCCTTCAGGCTTATTTAACATAATATATATTTTATTTTCTTCCTTTTTTATTATTTTATTGTCAAATTCCACCATATCAATACTACTGTCAACCTTAATACCAAGCTTATTTACAATTTGTCCATTTACTTTTACTCGTTCTTCTAAAATATACTGCTCACATTTTCTCCGTGATGCTATTCCACATTCAGCCATATATTTTTGTAATCTTTCTTCCATAATATATCACTCCATCAATTATCACTAAAAAATACTTCTCATAGATTATATATTACTTTATTAATAATATCCAATAAAAATATAATGGAGCTGTGGCATTAAAAATTATAACTGCTATATCTAGGACTATTATAAAATCAAAATGCTAGAGCAGTATAGTTTAACCTTTATGCGACAACCCCATTATATAAAACAAGATTACAGTAGTAATTTGCTTTTACTCAAATAAATTACACTTAGAAAAAGAATCCACCTGGATATCCTCCATATCCACCAAATCCTCCACAGCCTCCTCCAAAGCCAAGGAAGAATATTAGTAAAATCCAAATCCACCAGCCTCCGCCACAGCCAAGGCCCCCACCATAACCATAATTATTTCCATATGCAGCATTATTGCAGCAGCAGCAACAATTATTATTGGAATTATTTGAGCAACAACAGCATGGCTTGCATGAACAGCAATTATTGCAGCAGCTGTTACAACAGCAACATTTTGAACTCTTTGACATAGTTCACCAACTCCTATTCTTTAGTTTAATATATATTATTCATATATATTAATATTTGTTCATAAACTATATCCTAACTTACTAATAACAATGATATTTGTTAAACAGACATACTACTTTTTTTCTCCTTTTCTATAAATGCAGAGTGCCAATATAGTAAAAATTAATGGTCCCGCAATCATTGCTGCTGTAGAACCATAATCTCCTTTAAGGGATGGCTCTACTATAGTAAAAATATTAGCAAAAGCAACTGTAGCCGTTACAATAATACTGAATACTAAGGCTATATTATAACTTTTATAAATCTGAAAAGGCTTCTTTATATTTTCTTTTCTTTTAAATGATATAAATGCAATACTTAAGAACAGATACGGAATTGTCATAGCCACATTAGTCATTAAAACAAGCATCTCAAAAAATGCTTTTGCACTTTTTCCACCAAAAGATACTACAATTACAATAATTGCTACTAGTATTGTTTGCAATTTCAAGGCATTAAAGGGTATGCCATTACTATCTATATGTGAAATTTTTTCTGTCCATAATTTTTTTGGTGTTCCTTCTATAAGCTGCTTTAATGGTGAATAAGATAAAGTAAAAAATGCCCCACTTAATGCTAAAAACATAGAAAGCCCCGTAAATCTAGCAGTCCAATTTCCCATTTCAATACACACTGCTTGGGATAATCCTAATGTATTGCCAAAAGAATATCCTAAAGTATTCATTACTATATAAGCAACGTTGGCCATATTTACATCAGATGCCGAAAGATTAGTATAATAGTTTGTAAATATTCCAATTATAAATATTCCCAAAGAGTATCCTACTGAAATAACTACTGCTGCAATTATTATTCCTTTAGGAAGGTTTTTTTCAGGTTTTTCAGTTTGATCAGCTAATCCGCTTACTGCTTCAATACCACCATAAGCAAAAATTGCAAATACTAAAAATGATAACATAGAGCTTGTTGTATGATATGAAGGATTAGGGGAATTTATAAAAGACATAATACTGGTTATAGGTTGTGCTAAAAAACCTTTATTAATAATTAATATAATTATTCCAAAAATCAAAAGAACCATATTCAAAACAGCAATAGCAATCCCTCCAATAGATGTTATCTTGGTAATTTTATCTATTCCATTTCTTGATATTATAAAAACAGACACTATCCATATAACACCTAAAATTCCCAATGTAGCAGTTGAACTTAATCCAAAAAAACTCCAAGAAGATGTTGTATCACGTCCCATAAATGTATTGCTTAAGGGAATCCATATTGTAGAACATATGTTTACCATCCATATTATATAGGATGCATACCACATAAATATTCCAACAAAAGCATACTTAGGTCCCACACTTTTCTCCATCCATGAATAAATTCCACCCTTTTCGTTTTTAAATGCAGCACCATATTCTGCCATCATAAATGCATATGGAACAAAAAACGTTACAGCACCCAATATAAACCACGGAATTGCACCATATCCCATAAGATAAAAGGATCTTGGTATATTAGCAAAACCAAATACAGACGTAAATATCATAAGAATCAATGTAATTAATGTTAACTTCTTTTGTTTATTGCTCATTATATCTCCTCACTATCTTCTTTTGTTAAATAGTAAACCATCAATTCTATTATTTACTTCTTTTTAAAAGTTATACTCATTTTATTTAAATAGTCCCTGCACTAATAACTCTTATTGTATTTATTTTTTACCACATTAAAACCCAATTTCTCTGCTTTTTCTATTAATTCATCACAGTCAATATGCATACAATAAAAAAATTTTCTTTTTGTTTTTGGAACATTTTCACATAATATTCTTAATGATGTGTGTGGGTTACCTTCATAATCAGCCAAACATGTATCTTGATAAAATTCATCAATTTCATATTCATCAATAATATTACAGATATTGCTGCTATCCCCACTATACCAGATTAATTTCCCCTTTAAGTTTATTAGATATCCAAAACAATTTAATAATTGAACATGATTTACAGCTATTGGTTTTATCCTTATAAAACCAATAGCTGTACTTTCTTCTAAATTCAAAATATTAAATTTATACTGAATTCCTTCCATATTTCCCTGCATTGCTAAGAATTCAATTAACTCATTATTAGGAAAATACACATTAATTATTATGTGTTTTATATAATAGCAGTAATAGATTAAGCTGCTTAAGCTTCCTATATGATCCGAATGCATATGAGTAATTATAACATTAACCTATTCTATATTCATAAGTACTTCATTTTTGAGTTTGAGTCAAGTAAAAGTTGGCAATTATTTTTGATAAAAAATCTCTTTTTATT
>CAZPRO010000226.1:0-3738 GCA_964588775.1 uncultured Clostridium sp. | reverse complement strand
TTTCTAAAAATTCCTTTGTCATCTCTGCAATATTATTACTTTGAGTCCAATGCAGATAATGTTTTCCATCCAGATACTCAATTTTTTGTATTTTCTCATTTGATATAACTTCTTCATGTAATTCTTCCCATGTAGTTCCTAAGTTCTGATTTTTGTATATTCTGCATGAATCTTTACTTAGAAATAACAACACTGGTATATTATCTGGATATTTAACATCATAAAGAGCTTTGCAGTTATTATTTAATTCAACATTTTCACTAAACGAAGCTTTAGATAAAGATCTTCTGCTTAACATAGCAACAACATTCTTAATATCTTCACCACTATAGCTTCTGCTATCTTTCATATCCTTAAGAAATTCATTTTCATTTAAATAAGAAAACCTTGATAGACCAGTTGCATCCATAAATTTCACCAAATAATATAATGACTTTGCTATTTCTGAATTTTCCTCATATTTTTGCTGATTTGGTACTGAAGATTCAATTCCTATCATTGCTTCTATTTCCTGTGGATACATTTTCATATACTGCATACAGTATATTCCTGATATAGAATGCGGCATTAAAACATATGGAGGTTTAATCTGCAGCTCCTTTAATGTTTGTCTTATTTCTTCAACTATAACTTCATTATTTCTTTTTTCGCTGCTGTCATCACTTAATCCATATCCTGAATATTCTATAGTTACTACTTTATAATTTTCACTTAATTTTTTTGAAAGAGGTTTAAAATCTACTATTGGTTCTGGTGTACCCATACCACTTAAAAGTATAATTGTTTTATTTCCATCTCCCTCTACTGACACTCTTATATTCTTGCCATTAACATTAACATCTGTACCTATTTCAGATAAATTTCTATCTTCTTTTATGCACATTGCTTTATTCCATGTACTTGTGCCAATTAAAGTTATTATTATTAAAGATAAAATTACAGTTATTATTTTCTTTATTATTTTTTTCATATAATTTCAAAAGTAATAATTTCTATTTTATTATTGGAATACTAATTGTTATTTTGGCTCCGCCTTTTATTTCATCATTAGAAAGTTTCATAGACCCATTATGCTGTTTTGCAATGCTTGATGCAATAAATAACCCAAGACCATAATGATTTTTTCTTCCTCTGCTAGAATCACCCATATAAAACTGCTCAAGTCCATGCTTAAGTGTACTTTCATTAAAACCACAACCAGAATCTGTTATAGTAATAATTGCATTATTATCTGACTCATAAACTTCTATTATTATACTGCCTTCAGACTCTGTAAAATCTAATGCATTAGAAATAATATTATTAATCATACGCTCAAATAATAATTTATCAACAAATACAAAAATTTCTTTATCCACTTCCTCAAAATTAAAATCTATTTTTATATTTTTTTCCTTAGCAATCCTTATTAGTGGAAAAGCAATTTCTTTAATAAGACTTACAAGCTCATATCTACTGTTATTCATAACATATCCTTTTTCTGCTCTTGCCATTTCTAAAAGCTGATTTAAATATCTTTCCATTGTATCCACACTACATTTTGCATCATTAATATATTCTCTGCATATGCTGTCATCTACATTAGCAGCTTCCATAAGCTCCATATTTCCTTTTAAAACTGTCATTGGAGTTTTAAAATCATGAGCCAGTGCAGAAATCTGCTCTACTCTGTTTTGTTCCATTCTCCATTGATTTTCTAATGACTCTTTTAATGCATCCCTCATATGGTTCATACTATCTAATATAAGATTGATTTCTTTAATGTTTCCATAATTAATATGGAAATCTAAATCCTGATTTTCTATTTTTTCTATAATATCCATAATTGCCTGTCCATTCTTCTTCAGCTTTCTTGAGGCAAGAAATGGTACTAAAAATGTTAATAGTAAAACTAAAGCAAAATATCCAAAAAACATTATACCCTCAATTTTTGCAAATACTTCAGTCTTAAAAAACTGATTTCTTGCAATGACAGATATAAATAAAAGTTCACTTATTCCAATTCCTAAAATCCCCAAACCAATATAGTAAACTGATTTTGTTAATAGAAAAGTTATACTGTATTCTCTCTGCTTTTCTTTTATAATGCCCATTTATAACCAATCCCCCATACTGTTTCTATTGGTGATGTTTCAAATTTATTTCTAATATTTTTTATATGAGTAATGATAGTGCTATCATTACTATCACTGTCATAACCAAAAACAGCTTCATAAATCTGTTCTCTTGAAAATACCTGTCCTTTATGGCGTACAAGAAATTCACATATATCATATTCACCCTTTGTTAAATTTATTATTTTATCTCTGCAGATGACTTTTCTTTCCTGAAGATCAAATCTTATATCTCCACATTGAATCATTACATGATGATTTCTTTTGTCCCGCCTAAAATGAGCATTTATACGTGCCTTAAGTTCCTGTGCTCCGAAAGGTTTTTTAATATAATCATCTGCTCCAAGACCTAATCCGTAAACAATGCTTTCTTCTTCACTTTTAGCTGTAATAAAGATGATTGGACAGTCCACTTTCTCTCTTATTTTGCTGCATACCTGAAAACCATCAGTACCAGGCATCATAATATCTAAAAGAATCATATCAAATTCTTTTAGGCTGGTTTCATCAACATTTTCAAAAGTTAAATATGTTGTGACAGTATGTCCATCCTGAACCAAAATATTTTTAATTAATCTTACAATCATTTCATCATCATCAATAACCAGTATTTTAGACATTCTTTAGTATTCTCCTTCTTATTACTTTTTCTTCACTCCCTTCACTTATCATATTATTTTTAAATTATGAAGATTTAGTGAAGATTTTTTATATTTTAAGAATTTATTCTTTTAAAACAGCTTTTAAATAATTTACATTAGGATTTCTATATCTTTTTCTATTATTAGTTTTATCCCCATATTAATTATAATATAATAGTTGAGTTGTACAAATGGCGAAGCAATAGTAGTCCCAATACAAATTAATTCATAAAAACAAAACCCACAAAATTGCCTCTTACCTTTTACTTTAATTCTCCAAATTTAAAGTAATTGAGGTATTCCATATGCAAGAAAACACATTATAATACACGCCATACATATTCCAGCTAAAACTGCTGAAAATGCCTTTTTAAAATTCATTCCAATTAATGCTGCAATTAGAGCTCCTGTCCATGCTCCTGTACCTGGCAGAGGTATTCCTATAAAAAGCATTAATCCTAAAAATTCATATTTTATTATGCTGTGGCTTTTCTTATTACATTTATTTTCAAGCCAATATGCAACTTTGCTTAAATATTTTTTATTCTTCATCCACTTAAGTACTTTCTTAATAAAAAGTAAAATAAATGGAATGGGAAGTAAATTGCCACAAATACAAAGTGCTATTGCTTTATACATTTCAATATGTAAAATTGAAGCAGCCAGCAGTCCTCCCCTAAGTTCTAATATTGGTATCATTGAAATAATAAATACTATTAATTCACTAGGAAGCACTCCTGACCAGCTATTAGTAAAAAAGTTTACCAATGTTTCACTCATAATTAATCTAACCTTTCATAATTAACTTCTCTTCTAAATCTAGCATACATAATTTACCATAACAAGTTAAAAGTATGTTAAAAATTCTACACTATTATAAACCTTATTATCTAGTAACATTATAATTTTTATTTTCAAATAAAAAATGAGCTTCTAAAAAGCTCATTTTGAAAATTCATATTTAATATGATTTATTTCCATAT
>CAZPRO010000225.1:0-3773 GCA_964588775.1 uncultured Clostridium sp. | reverse complement strand
TTTTACATTGACTCCTTTACAAATAAATCCTTGTATATTGAATTTATTGTAACATAAATCAAAGACGCTATATCTCTTTAACTACATTATTCATTGATAAAGCAATATTATCTATATTTTTATAAATGTCACTTATTCCTTCAACCCTATCATTAAGATCATTAATATCAGCACTCATCTCCTGCATTGCAGCTGCTGTTGTTTCAACTGTGTCTGCTACATTTTCAACATTGCCTAAAGTATTTTTTAATGTTATTTCAAGACTATCAGAATGTTTTGTTACTATTTTAGCTTTTTCTAAAACATCATATGAATTTTTATTAATCTTCTCAAATATGTTACTTACTTCACCAGTTTTCTGCATACAGCTTTCTATTGATTTACTTTCTTTATCAATTCCTAAAGATACTTCATTAGTTTTTTCAATAAGTTCATTTAATATTATATCTATTTTATTTGTAAACATTTTTGAGTTTTCAGCAAGGGTTCTTACTTCTTCTGCAACAACTGCAAACCCCTTTCCTGCTTCGCCTGCTCTTGCAGCTTCTATTGAAGCGTTTAATGCTAAAAGATTTGTTTGCTCTGTTATATCATTAAGAGTATTAAGTATTCCGCCTATTTCATTGTTCTTACTTTTTAACTGAGTAATTAAATTAACAGAATTTTGTATATTATCACTAACCTTTAACACTTCGCTGCTTAGTATTTTTATCCTTTCAACACCATGCAAAATAACATCACTAGTTGATTTTGATACTTCTTTCATATGATGACTGGATTTACTCACATTTTGTATTTTATCTACACTTGCATTTATGAGTTTTTTTGTATCATCAATTATGTTAACTTCCTCTGTTGCCTGTTTAGCCACATTTTCACTTGCTTCAAGCATTTGTGTTGATATATCTTTTGTAAAATTTATACTTTCAATTATCTTCTTGTTATTTTCACTTAAGCTAATTGAATTGTTTTTCATGTTCTCCATTATTGCTTTACTTTTATTTTGTGCTTTTTCCATATTGTTTATTGATAATTCTAATTTTTTATATACTCCTTTTGACATGTATGTAAATACACCAAATATTACCATACCAAAAATTATATATGCCAACAGAAATGGTAAATTCAAAATTATATTGTTATTTGCAAAAACTGTATCTTTATATTTAATATAATAAACAATTATATAAATAGAACAGCTTACTCCTATAATACCTATTGGAATATAATCTTCATAAAACACAGCAACAAACATAGTAAAAAATATTATGCAATAATTTGCTAAAGAAGGATCTGATGTCATCATAATTCCTAAAAAAGCAATCATAGTTAACAATATCTCCACCTGCGTAATAACAGGATTAACTTTTTTTATTATTAATATAGTACCAATAGATACTCCTATTATACCTGCTAATCCAAGATATATGCTTGCATTTATTGAAACTTTAAAAAAGAAATTCATAATTATTCTTGATATAACAGAACATGCTAATATTATTAATACAATTATATTTTTTACATTTATTATTTTCTTATCATTCATAATCTTTTCCTCCTAAGAATTTCTGTCAGAACAAAAAAATCTGCTTTGCAGACTTTGTATTTCTGCTGCTTTTAAAAGTTATCCACAAATTTCTTCCTCTATAATTTTCTATAAAAAAATACATTAGTTTATTTAACACATATAAACTAATGTATCACTATTTAAAATTATTTTGTTTTAAAATGTAATAACAATACATATTCTTGTAATAATAATCATATATTCCACATAATTACTTGAGTATGATAATTGTCACCATTATCTTCAGTTACTAATGTTCCGTTATATTTATCAGCAATCTTTTTTACACTATTAAGACCTATACCATGATTCTCTTTATCTGATTTCCATGTACTAAACTGTATTTCATTATTATCTTTAGGATTTTCAACATCGATAAATATATTTTTATTTTGTACATAAATACTTACACTAATTATTTTTTCTATAGAATCATCACACATGCTGCAGGCTTCAATAGCATTATCTAATATATTGCCAATTACAATACCTATATGAGAACTATTCATAATAACATCTTTTGGTACTTGAATATTTAAATTCCATTTAATATCATAGGTTTCTGCTTTTTGCATTTTATTATTTAATATAGAATTTATTACAAAATTATCAGTATAAATTCCATATTCAGACTGCTTTGTTTCTGAAATAATTTCATTTATTATATTTTCAGCATTCTGTATGCATCCATAATTAATTTCACTTTTAAGTACTATCATCTGATTAATAATGTTGTGTCGTATTTCCCTAATTTTATTTTGGCTGCTTTCAATTTTATTATAGTAATCTTCTTTATATTTATGCTCCAGTATTTTGACATTAACAAGAATATTTCCTGCAAAATACACTAAAAATAACAATCCAATAACTGTCAACATTGTCATAAACATTCTTACAAATATTTCTTGCGATATCATATATCTTGCTGGCATGTTTTCAGGTCTTATTATACATACAACTGCAGTTGAAATAACAAGACCAACACTCGTTTTCATTAGTAAGCCCAAATCAAGAAAAAACGACAAAATTATTAAAAAATAAAAAGCTACATACCATATTTCTGCAGTTGGTATTAGTATTGCAAATCCATAATAGTTAACAAATATAAAAATTACAATACATAATTTTTTCTTTTTAAAAACTTTTTTATTTAAATGACCATTAATAGTTAACCTTTTATATAAAAATTTTAATGACACAATTTCTGGTACTGCTATAAACAAATTGAAAGCAGCTACTGATATCCACTTCATATCTTCAAAGAATCCAACAAATTTTAGTAATGGAAATAACATAGATCCGCTGCATATACTTGCTATAATTATATTTATAACTAAATTAGTTACCTTTATATAATATTCTTCTAAAATATTTACTTTTGTATCCAACATAGCTTTATCTCCTATAAAGTCAACTTCTTTTTTTTATATACTGCATAAAATTTTTATTAAATACATTAATATATTTTTTGCTTACAGGTATCTGCATACCATTATCAAGAAGTATATCTTTTCCATCAAATGATCTTATATGATCCATGTTTACAAAATAAGAGGCATGAGTTCTGGTAAAAAGCTCTTCTCCAATTTTATTCTGTACTGAAGCAATAGTATCATAATATTCAAAATTGGTCTCATTTGTATGTATAATAACCTTTCGCTTATCACTTTCAAAATAATAAATGTTTTTGTAAAAAACAGTAGTTATCTTTTTTCCTTGTTTAAATGCATATAATATTTTTCTATCTTGAAGATAATCCATGCATTTTCTGAAAACCTGTTGAATTTTTGTTTTTTCTATAGGTTTCATAATATAATGAAATGCCTGTACATCAAAAGCTTCTGCCATCCAGTTTTTAAAGCTTGTTAAAAAAATTATTATTCCATCTCTGTCTATATTTCTAATTTTCTTTGCCAAATCTATACCATTAATACTGTCCATTAAAATATCCAAAATATAAATATCATAGTGCGTTTTTTCTTCTATACACTTTGTAATCAACTCAGTACCATCTATAAAAGAATCATATTCTCCAACATAACCATACTCAGATATTATATTATCAACTGTAATCATCACTTCATCAATTATTTTTTCTTCATCATCACAAATTGCTATTTTCATAATCTACACCTACATAAAATTTTCATAACTACATATTATTACTTTAATATTTCATTTTTGCAATTGTCAACATTAAAAAGAG
>CAZPRO010000224.1:0-3790 GCA_964588775.1 uncultured Clostridium sp. | reverse complement strand
CCTGCTATTGCAACTCTTCTTTTCTGTCCTCCACTTAAATCAAAAGGTGATTTATCCTTATAAGTTTCATAGTCTAAACCAACCATTTTCATGGATTCCTTAACCCTTTCAGTAATTTCATCTTCTGAAAGTCCTAAATTCCCAGGACCATATGCTATATCTTTTGCAATAGTTTCTTCAAATAACTGATATTCTGGATATTGAAAAACCAATCCCACTTTTTTCCTAATATCTACAAGCTTTACTTTAGGTTGTGTAATATCAACTCCATCAACTGTTATTTTTCCACTAGTAGGTACCAGTAACCCATTTAAATGTTGTATTAATGTTGATTTTCCTGAACCAGTATGCCCAATTAATGCAATAAATTCTCCATCTCCTATATTAACTGACACATTATCTAATGCTACTTTTTCGAATGGGCTTTTAGGCATATATACATGTGTTAAATTTTCTACTTTAATTGACATAACTCTTCCACCATCTCATCCACATTTAAAATTTTTTTATTTATATTGATACCAGCTTTTTTAAGCTCATATGCTAATTCTGTAACCTGAGGTACATCTAATCCAATATCTTTCATTTTTTTTACCTGTGAGAAAATATCTCTTGGAGTTCCTTCCATTTTTACATGTCCGTCATCCATTACTATTATCCTATCAGCCTGTGCTGCTTCATCCATATAATGTGTAATTAAAATAATAGTCATTCCATGTTCTCTATTTAAATATTTTATATAATTCATAACTTCTTTTCTTCCTGAAGGGTCTAACATTGCTGTAGGCTCATCAAAAATTATACATTGAGGTTTTATTGCTAATACTCCAGCTATTGCCACTCTCTGCTTCTGTCCCCCTGATAATAAATGAGGTGCATGCCGCTTATACTCACTCATTCCTACCTTCTCAAGACTTTCATCTACTCTTTTCCTTATTTCTTGAGAACAAACACCCAGATTTTCAGGTCCAAAAGCCACATCTTCTTCAACTATGGTTGCTACTAATTGGTTATCTGGATTTTGAAATACCATTCCTGCCTTAGATCTTATTTCCCATACTAATTCAGGCTTACTTGTATCTAATCCATCAACTACTACAGTTCCTTCGCTTGGTACAACTAATGCATTCATATGTTTTGCAATTGTAGATTTTCCTGAACCATTATGCCCTAATATAACCAAAAATTCTCCCTTTTTTACTTTCAAATCAACATTTTTTAATGCATACTTCTCTTCATTTACACCATCGCTATTGGTAATATATTTAAAAGATACATTGCTGCATTTAATCATTTCATCTTCCATTTTTACCTCCATTATGCATAAATATTACTATATTATACAACTATCTCTGCTATAACATCTTAAAAACTATACATTTTATTATATACTAATATAATAAATATTCAATTAGATAGTTTTATGCTAGTGATTTATTTAAAGATACCTCTATAATATATTAATTTAGTATTTTCATTCTATATTTTATCATATATAAACAAATAAAGGGATTAAGAAAATCTTAATCCCTTAAGTATTATACTAATTCAAGTATAACAACTTCTGCTCCATCTCCTCTTCTAGGACCCTTCTTAATGATTCTAGTATATCCACCGTTTCTATCGGCATACTTTGGAGCTACATTATCAAATAAATTTTTAACAACTAATTCTTCTTGAACATAAGCTAACACTTGTCTTCTTGCATGAAGATCCCCTCTTTTTCCAAGAGTAATCATTTTTTCAGCTATAGATCTAGTTTCTTTTGCTCTAGTTTCAGTTGTTTCAATTTTACCATGCTTTAATAAACTAGTAACAAGATTTCTTAGCATAGCTTTTCTTTGGTCTGTAGGAAGACCTAATTTACGATAACCTGCCATGGATTTACCTCCTTACTCTTCACTTAACTTTAGGCATAAACCTAATTCTTTAAGCTTTCTTTCAACTTCTTCTAAAGATTTCTTTCCTAGATTTCTTACCTTCATCATATCTTCCATTGACTTTCCAGCAAGTTCTTGAACTGTATTTATTCCGGCTCTCTTTAAACAATTATATGATCTAACTGATAAATCAAGTTCTTCAACAGTCATTTCTAGGACTTTTTCTTTCTTATCTTCTTCTTTTTCAACCATTACTTCAATATCATTAGTGTTATCTGTTAATGACATGAATAGCTTGAAATGTTCTATAAGTATCTTTGCAGATAAACTGATAGCTTCATCAATCTTAATTGTTCCATCAGTCCAAATTTCTAAAGTTAATTTATCATAATCAGTAATTTGACCAACTCTTGTGTTATCAACAGTAAAATTTACTCTCTTAACTGGTGTATAGATAGAATCAACTGCTATTGCTGAAATAGGTAACTCTTCACTCTTGTTTTTATTTTGAGTAACATAACCTCTTCCTGAATCAACTGTTATTTCCATGTAAAGTCTTCCATCAGCATCTAAAGTTGCAATATGCAAGTCCTTATTAACAACTTCAACATCACCATCAGTTTTAATATCAGCTCCAGTAACTTCTCCTGGTCCTTTTGCATCTATATATATAACCTTTGGTCCTTCTCCGTTCATTTTTAAAGCTAATGCTTTAATATTAAGAATTAATTCAGTAACATCTTCCTTAACTCCTTGAACTGTAGAAAACTCATGAAGTACACCATCAATTTTTACAGATGTTGGTGCTACACCAGGAAGTGAAGATAATAAAATTCTTCTTAATGCATTTCCTAGTGTAATACCATATCCTCTTTCTAGTGGTTCAACAACGTACTTACCATAAGTACCGTCTTCATTAACTTCTATACATTCTATTATTGGCTTTTCGATTTCTAACATTGATAAACCCTCCTTTTTTTATAAATGGCAACCTTATTATGAGGGCAACTGATTCTATATTTGCATATATTTTGATAAATTTCTGCAACAAATATAAATATATTACTTGCTGTATAACTCAACAATAAGTGTTTCGTTAACAGGTACATCAATATCTTCTCTTGATGGCTCTGCAACTACTTTTCCTTCATAGTTATCAACGTTAGCTTCTAACCATTTTGGTAAAGTTTTTGGATTTTCAGCAAAAGTCTTAAACTTTTCACTTCCTCTGCTCTTTTCACATACAGTGATTATATCATTAACTGAAACTTTGTAAGAACAAATATCAACTTTTTTACCATTTACTAAGAAATGACCATGAGTAACTAATTGTCTAGCTTCATTTCTAGAAGCACCATAACCTAATCTGTAAACTACATTATCAAGTCTTAATTCTAATAACTTAAGTAAGTTTTCACCTGTGATACCTTTCATATGTTCAGCTTTTTCATAATATGTTCTAAACTGGCTTTCTAATACACCATATATTCTTTTTGCTTTTTGCTTTTCTCTTAATTGAACTCCATAGTTAGATATTTTTTTCTTATTAGCACCATGTTGTCCTGGAGCATAGCTTCTTCTTACAAAAGCACATTTATCTGTAAAACATCTATCACCCTTAAGGAAAAGTTTCATACCTTCTCTTCTACATAATCTACATGTAGCACCAGTATATCTTGCCATTAAACTACACCTCCTATATAGATCTTAAAATTAGACTCTTCTTCTCTTTGGTGGTCTACAACCATTGTGTGGTATTGGAGTAACATCCTTAATTAAAGTAACTTCAAGTCCAGCTGCTTGTAAAGATCTTATTGCTGCTTCTCTACCTGAACCTGGTCCTTTAACATAAACTTCTATACTCTTTAATCCGTGTTCCATTGCTGCTTTAGCTGCTGTTTCAGCTGCCA
>CAZPRO010000223.1:0-3816 GCA_964588775.1 uncultured Clostridium sp. | reverse complement strand
ATTTTCTATTACGAGAATACCATAATATTTATTCTACGACAATTATTTTACCACCTAGGGCCCCTCTCCATTAGTTCTCTTATTACTTTTCTTTTTTGCCATAGTGTATTTAACCTTTCATTTAACATTACAGTATTATTATTTAGTTTGTGTAATATATAAATAATTATGCGCAACTATATTAAACTATTTTGAACCATTATTTAAAAAATTATTCTCTTCATATTTTTTTGAACTTCCAGGAACAATTTTCTCATGTTCATTTAAAGTACTTCGTTCACAGGATTTTAATGATAAAAATCTTGAAAACATTAATGATAATTCAGAAATATCTTCAGCTGTAAGATATTCTATATCATGTATTGGTGAAATTGACAATATAAATTCAAAATATTCTTTTGGCTGCATATTAATTGTTTTCCAGTTAAATAGTTTGAAGAAGTATTTATCATAAAACTGAGAAATTGTACTATTATAAGATTCCTCTTGTAAGTCTTCTTTTATTAATGTATTCTTTATATTTTGTGAAACAGCATCATTAATTGAAATTTTATTTTTATATATGTGTTTATTATCATCAAGGCTGTCTATTAATTCTGTTGGCGGAATCGAAAGACTTTCTGCAATTGTCATTAAAATAGAAATAGTTGGAGTTCTTTTATTGTTTTCATAATTATAGATAGCATTTCTGGACAGACCACATTTTTCAGCCAGCTGTTCCTGTGACAGTTTTAATTTATTCCTATTATATTTAATTTTCTCTCCTAAAGTCATTTTGACCACTCCTTAATACTTATTTTACAAATTAATCATACAAATGTAAACATAAATATAAAAAAATGGAAAAATATATATTGACTTCACACAAACGAGTACATATAATTATAAATGTAAAATTCATACAAATGTGTGAAAGGATGGAAATATATGAAAGTAGATATAAATAAAGTAAAGGTAGAGCTTGCAAACAAATGTATGTCAGTTAATGAGCTTGTTGAGAAGACAGGCCTTGGCAGAACTACTGTTTCAAAGATTATTAATGGAAATTCTGAACCTTCAATAAAAACAGTAGGCTTGATTGTCAAAGCCTTAAATATTAAAGCAGAAGATATAGTAAAAGATTTGTAATGATTTATTACATAGATAATTTATGGGAGGGGTATATATGGATGTTAATGAATATAGGGAGAAAGTCAAAAAGAAAACTATCAATACAAAAGAACTTGCAGTAATTCTTGGAGTATCAGAAGCAAAAGCAAGAAGAATAACACATATTGAAGGTGCACCGGTAATAAGAATTGGACGTGATATAAGAATAATACTTGGAAAACTTGATGAATTTTTAGAATCTCATATAGGAGATGTTTTATAAACAATAAATGCAGGAGTGTGATTTTAATGAATCAAAAGGTATGGTTTAAGCTGTTTTTATGTATTTTTTATGATCCAAAGTTTAAAATTATGGAAACTTATGAAGAGAGAGATTTACTTTTTTATATAATGATAAGATGTTTTGATTTAGCAGCCATAACAAATGATTATGGAGATTTGTATATAAACAAGAATATGCCATACAATATAAAATCTCTTGCAGTTGAATTTAATAGATCTTATGAGCAGGTAGCCTTTGCAGTAAAGGTATTAAAAAAATTAGAAATACTTATACTTAAAGACAATAAAATGTTATGTGTTAAGAATTGGGATAAGTATCAGAATACACCTGACAAACTTGAAAAAGAAAGAATTGAAAGAAATTTAAGGGTTGCAAAGCATAGAGCAAAAAAGAAGAATGAATTAAATATGGAAAGTGTTACAGAAAATGAACCTGACTTTAAAGAAAACATTATTAAAGAAGAAGCCTGTACTAATGAGATTATGGTTACTGAACAAAGTGAAAATATATTAGAAAGTTCAACAAATAAAACTATTGAAGAATGTAATGTTACTAATAATTTAGAAAATGTTACATGTAACAAAGATGAAATTGATAATGTAACAGAGAGTAACGTTACTGCAACACCTAAGATAAAGAAAAAGAATAAGAAGAAGATTAAGACAAAGAAAGAGAGTAAGAAAGACACTAGTGTTAGTGTAACTGATGAAGATGATAATGCAGAAAATGGACAGGAAATTGAAGTTATTACACTGTCAGATCAAATTGAGTATAGAGAAGGTGACACAGTAATACAGGCATTTTATTTTGACAATTCTGATTCAGAAAATGTTGATAGCGGAAAAATAGAGAGCAATCAGGATAAAAATAATCAATCTAAAAGAGATGAAGAATTAAATAAGAGTTGTGCAAGAATCTGTCACTATTATGAGAAAATTACTGGAATGGTTGGAACATTAAACATAGTATATATGAAAATGCTTATAGATATTCATGGAGAAGAGCATGTAAAAACAGCAATTAATAAAGCTATGGAGCAAGGAAAGAATACCATAATGTATATCAATGGAATACTGAAAAACTGGCGTGCAGAAGGATATCCAAAGGAAGATGAAAGGGTGAAGAATAATGGAGGAAAAGATAAGTTCAATAACAGAAGTAGTGGAGAGGATAAGTCTTTCAAAGTCAAACCGGCAGAAGAAAGAAAACTTACAGATGAACAGCGAAAGAAACTTGAAGCAGAATTCCTGGAGTAGCAGTAGCAGCAGATATAAATGCAGTAAATGCAGAGATACAGGATGGGTGCTTATAGAGCAGGAAAGGGCACAGCCCCTTGCAGTAACCTGTGACTGCAGAAAACTGGAAAAGATAAAAAGCCATTGGCAGGCCTATGGAATTAATCCAGAAATGATTAACTATAAATTATCAAACTTTGAAGTGTGGAATAAGTCATCAGAAACTGCAAAGAATACCATACTTGCCTATAATCATAAGTTTGATGATATAAGAGATTCAAGAAGAAACAGTGTTCTTTTATGCGGACAGAGTGGAAGTGGGAAATCGCATTTGTGTATTGCATTAGCAATTAATTTTTTAAAGAGAAACATAAAAACAGTATATATGCCTTACAGAGATGTAATAACAAAGATAAAACAGAATATGATTAATGAACAGTATTATGCACAGGCACTTCTGCAGTATCAAACCTGTGATGTGCTTCTTATTGATGACCTCTTCAAAGGCAGAATTAATGAAAGTGACATAAATATTATGTTTCAAATAATAAATTATAGATACATTAACTTTCTGCCGATTATTGTGAGCAGTGAGTTTCTTATTGAGGATATGCTTGCATTTGATGAAGCCATAGGCTCAAGAATTTATGAAATGACAAGAGATTATATAGTTGAAATAGAAAAGGATAGGAAAAATAATTACAGGCTGAAGTAAGAACTAAGAGAGCTAAAAACTAAAAGATGAGGTGGAAATTACTGCGTAATTTCTTGAACTATATATTTTTAAAACTGCGTAGTAGTTTTTTCCAAAGTTCTTAGTTTTAAATAAGAAAGGATTAGAGAATTTATGAATGTATGTGGAATTGTCAGAAATATGGACTCCATAGGCAGAGTAGTAATTCCAAAAGAATTACGTGATTCACTTGGAATAAAGAGTGGAGATCCTATTGAAATATTAGCAAAGAATAATGAAATTATAATAAAGAAATATAACAGCGGCTGCATATTCTGTGGAAGTGACAGAGATATTATTGAATTTGGAAGTGAACACATATGTAGCAAGTGCAGAGATAAGCTGTCGCATAGATAAAATTAAAGATAAAGAAATGAGTAATCAAAATTAATTAATAATGACTTGACTTGTGCATTAATTTAAGAAAATTTACCATTGGATTATAATTCATACTT
>CAZPRO010000222.1:0-3824 GCA_964588775.1 uncultured Clostridium sp. | reverse complement strand
CGCAAATTAATGCGACAGCCTCATTTCAAAACGCAAAGTCAGATTTATTTATTTTTACTTTCTTTTATTTCACTAATTATTTTGTTAACTTCCATTTCAGGAACTTCTTCATACCTTACAAATTCCTTAGAAAAAGTTGCACGTCCTTGTGTTAATGATTTTAACTCAGTTGCATATTTACCTATTTGTGCAAGAGGCACTTCTGCTATAACCTTCTGCTTTTCTCCTTCAGGTTCCATTCCTATAACTCGTCCTCTCTTTTTATTTATATCAGCAATAACATCTCCCATATAATCATTTGGAAGAATTACTTCAAGCTGCATTATAGGCTCAAGAAGAATTGGCTTAGCCTGTTCAAGTCCCTTTTTATATGCAATTGATGCTGCCATTTTAAACGCCATTTCAGAAGAATCTACTGAATGAGAAGAACCATCATGCAAAGTTGCTTTAAGTCCAATAACAGGGCAGCCAGCAAGAACACCATGGGCAATACAGTCTCTAAGACCTTTTTCTACTGCTGGAATAAAGTTTCTTGGAACTGCACCTCCAACAACATTATCTACAAATAGTAAGTCATCTTCACCATCATTTCTTGGCTCAAACTTAATTACAACATCTCCATACTGGCCATGTCCACCTGACTGTTTCTTGTGCTTTCCTTGAACATCAGCTGTTCCTTTTATTGTTTCTTTGTATGGAATCTTAGGTTCTGCCAGATTAATATCTGTTCCAAATTTATTTTTTATTTTACTTGCAATAATATTTATATGAGTTTCACCAAGACCAGATATTACTATTTCTGCATTTTCTGTATCACGTCCTAATTCAAATGCGGGATCTTCTTCTCTTAACTTACTTAAAGCTAATGAAATTTTTTCTTCATCACCCTTCGCCTGTGGAATTGCTGCCATAGAATATACTGTATTAGGGAAATTCATCTTATCATAAACAACCTTAAATTGTGGCGAACATAATGTATCTCCAGTACTTGTATATTGTAATTTTGATATGGCTCCAATATCTCCTGCTATTATTTTTTTAGTTGGAACAGCAGTTTTTCCTTTCATAAAACATATATGTGATAATTTTTCATTTTTATCCTTATTGGTATTAAGTACTGTCATATCATCAACAGCTTCACCAGTTATAACTCTAAAATAGGATATTTTACCTACAAATGGGTCTGCTATTGTTTTAAACACCAATGCTGAAAATGGCTTATCCTGTGATAAACTAATAAATTTCTCCTCATTTGTTGTTAAATCTACAGCCTTTTGAGGAATTGCATATTCTGGTGATGGAAAACATTCAACAATATCTTCTAAAAGAGTATCCATGCCAATTGCTTTTAATGCACTTCCACACATAACAGGCGCAATATCACCACTTGCACATCCCTTTATAAGACCTTTATAAATTTCATCATCACTTAAAGTTCCTTCTGCAAAGTATTTTTCAAGAAGAGCTTCGTCAGTTTCTGCAACAGACTCCATAATCATAATCTTACATTGTTCTACTTTTTCTTTAAGTTCTTCTGGAACTTCTGCTTTTTCCATTTTCTTTGTCTTTTCATTATATATTCTTGCCACATTGGAAATAATATTAACTACGCCTTTAAAGTTTTCTTCAATGCCTATAGGATACTGAATAGGTACAACACTAATTCCAAATTTCTGATTTAATGTATCTAAAACCTTATCAAAACTTGCATTTTCTCTATCTAATTTATTAATAAAAATCGTTCTTGGAAGCTTTATCTTTGTGCAATATTCCCATGACCTTTCAGTTCCTGCTTTAACTCCAGATACACCACTTATAACTATCATTCCCACATCTACTGCTCTCATACCCTGAATACATTCTCCATGAAAATCAGCATATCCTGGAATATCAACTATATTTATTTTAACATCTCCAAATTCAACAGGTGCTGTTGAAAGTGAAATTGAAAACTGTCTTTTCTTTTCTTCTGAATCATAATCCATAACAGTATTTCCATCTTCAATTTTACCCATTCTTTCAATTGCATCAGCTCTGTACATAATACTTTCTGCTAGAGTTGTCTTTCCTGTTCCATTATGACCCATAAGACCAATATTTCTTAAATTCTCAATAGTATAATTTTTCATAAATTCCGCCAAACCTTTAAGCAAAAAAACATTTTCCTTATTATTTGGCTTTCACCTGCCTTCCCCTCATATACTCTGTACTATAATTATATGTAATGAAAAATACCATAATTATTAATTTCTATACTATATATTAAATTCCTTTTTATTTTTTCTAAATTTTCTGAAAATTATAAATTTTGTTTTCATATTTGAATATTATTATGTTATTGTAGTATAACAAATTAATGATATAATTTTATCTGGATTTAATTTAATTAGAATAGGAGTTAATGTTATGAAATCATCAAAAAATTATTCTAAACTACTTAAAATCAGCTTTTTAGCACTAGCATGCTTAATTTTTATATACGTAATATTTATTCCATTTACTGTTGGAGTTTCTGACCAAGGTGATTTTGACAGAATCATGGGGCCTACTGGTCTTTCATTACTAGACTCTGATAAAAATAATCCTGAATTTGTTCGTTTTTACAAATACATAATTACAGGATATAAAATAAATCCTATAAGCAATGTTTTTAATTCAATTGGCGGCTCAAGTATTGGTGCATTAATCACTTTAGTATGCACAATATGCAGATTATTAGGCCAAAATGTTTTTAAAACTCAGTACCTTGCCATTACCTATTTCATCATTTACCTTTGTGCTATAACTTTAATATTAAAATGCCTTAACATTAAAAATTTATGGAATTATATAATAATAGGTGCATTAACCCTGTTCATCTTCTTTGATGGAAATTATTTAGTATGGTTTAATAGTCTTTATGGAGAACCCATGATGATAAGCTCCCTTATGCTTTTTATCTGTTCTGTTTTATATTATGCTTATCACAAGTATTCATTAAAGAGAAATGATAAAATACTGTCTAAAATAGTATTTATATTTATATCTGCATTGTTATTTGTAGGTTCAAAACTTCAAGTAACTTTGTGTCTTCCTTTTATTCTTTTATTAATAGGGAAAATAATTTATGATAATAAAAGTCATTTATCTAAGTTAGGCTTAGGAATCTGTGGAATACTTTTTATATCCTTAATTGCTTATCCTGCTGTAATTACTATGAATAGCGGAAGTTTAAGTAAGGACACCCAGTATAATTCTGTTTTTTATGGTGTTCTTAATGGTTCTGAAACTCCTGAACAGGATTTAATAGATATGGGACTTAATCCAGATATGGCTGTTGAGGCTGGTAAACATTCATACTTAAGCAAAGATGAATATGTTAAATATACTCCTCATACAGAAATAACAGAAAAAGAATTTTATAGTAAAATTAGTAATAGAAAATTGGCAAAATTTTATCTTACCCACCCAAAAAGATTAATTGAAGGAATGAAGTATACTGCTTCAAAAGCATTTTATACAAGTACATCTCTTGGAAAAGCAGAAAGAAACTATAGCGAAGAACCTGTTACAGAATTAAAAAGATTTACTACATGGTCTTTCATTAGAGAAAACTATATGCCCCATAATTTATTATTCATTATTGCAATATATGTACTTGTGTTTGGATATTCAGTTATAAACTTAATAAAAAATAAAACTGATAAAGCACTACATATTAAAACTTATCTTTTATGGATATTAATTTTAATTAGTGGCTTACAATTTCCTATGCCTTTTGTTGGCAATGGTCATGCAGATACTGCAAAGCAATTATTCTTGTTTAATTTTATATTTGATATATT
>CAZPRO010000221.1:0-3834 GCA_964588775.1 uncultured Clostridium sp. | reverse complement strand
TTTTATATTATATCATGACCGAATAATTATTGTCTAATTAATTATAACCCATCCAACATTAGAAATGTTAGAAGGTGATTTATCAAATAGAGCTTTAAAATTAGTTCAGGAATGGGCAAGAAAATATCAAAATGATTTGATGGAAATGTGGAATACTAAATTATTCAAGAAATTAGAAGGATTAGAGTAATGAACGTTCCAAAGATAAAGAAGATTCAAATTAATTCTGAGAACTATAGTATTATTGTTTTATTTGATAATGGTGTAGAAAAGTATGTAAATTTTAAAAATAAGCTTAATGAAGAATTTTATAGTGATTTAAAAAATAAATTATTATTTGAGCAAGCTAAAATAGATGCAGGTGGTTATGGAATAAGCTGGAATGATGATATAGATATAAGTGAATATGAATTGTGGAATATGTAATATATTGAATTAATTTGGTGGAGTTTAAAGGTCATGTTTCGCCTCCACCATAATTTCCACGACTACTTGTAATGTAGCTTTGATGGCTAGTTACATTTAGTCGTGTTTTTTTATTGTTATTAGAAATGATATAATTATTTTAGTGTTATAAATATTATATTAGGAGGCAGATCATGAGTAAAATATTAATTGCAGATGATGATATTAATATAAATAAATTAATTGAAATATTTCTAAAAAAGTATAATCTTGATGTAATAACAGCATTTGATGGTGCAGAGGCACTTGATAAATTTGAAGAAGAAAAGATAGATCTGCTAATAACAGATGTAATGATGCCAAAGCTTGATGGAATACAGTTATGCAATGAAATCAGGACTTTCAGTGATATTCCAATATTAATGCTTACAGTAAAAGCAGAAACAAATGACAAGGTAAAGGGGTTTGAGTGCGGTGCAGATGATTATCTTACAAAACCATTTGAGCTGGTAGAACTGCTTATGAGAGTTAAAGCATTGTTAAAACGATATCATATAAATGATGAAAATATTATAAAAGTAGGAAAAGTAACATTGAATAAAGCAGATTTTACTGTTGATATAAATAACAGACAAATAGTTCTTCCGTTAAAAGAATTTCAGTTATTGTACAAGCTTGCAGGAAAAAAAGGAAAGACATTTTCAAGGGATGATCTTATTGAAGATATATGGGGATATGATTTTGAAGGAAATGAAAGAACACTAGATGTTCATGTTGGAAGATTGCGGAATAAGTTCAAGGAAGAGGAATCGGAGATTAAAATTGAAACAATAAGGGGATTGGGATATAGGTTGGAGGAAATCAATGAAAAATAAAATTAGAAGATTAATACACTGGACTGCAAATATTATTGTGTTTATATGCTGCATAACCATCATTAATTTTATATACTGCATGATA
Organism: uncultured Clostridium sp.; assembly: GCA_964588775.1. Classification (GTDB taxonomy): domain Bacteria; phylum Bacillota; class Clostridia; order Clostridiales; family Clostridiaceae; genus Clostridium. Next base: position 2,469 of record CAZPRO010000221.1, on the reverse strand, counting down.
TTTAAAAAAGAATTTAGCTTTAAACAGAGTATAATTGGTGCTGCTAATTGTATTATTGGAACAATGTTATATTGGGGTGTAGTATTTATTACTCATAAAAATAAAAGTCATTCATCATGGAATGACTTTTATGAGCAGATTTTTAATGCCATAGATTCTATTGCCAATGGGGATTTTTCTGTAGGTATTACTAATAAGAACAAACATAATCATGTATTTGATGAACTTGCAGATAAAGTTAATAATATGGCAAGACAGCTTAAATCTATGGAAGATATGCGTCAGGAATTTGTTGCTAATGTATCTCATGAAATTCAGACACCTCTTACATCCATAAAGGGATTTGCAGATTTATTAAGCAGCGATGATTTATCTAAAGAAGAAAAAAAATCATATGTTGAAATTATTCAAAAAGAAAGCATGCGTCTGTCAACTCTTAGCAATAATCTTTTGAAACTCTCAGGACTTGATGCTGATACTATAAAAGTTAATAAAAAAGAATACAGGGTTGATAAACAGTTAAGAGAAGTAGTATTATCTCTTGAGCCTCAATGGAGCATAAAAAATATTAATTTTGATATGTACTGCCCTAGTACAACCATTGAAGCTGATGAAGAACTTATGAAAGAAGTATGGATTAATCTTATAAACAATGCTGTAAAGTTCACAAAAAACAATGGGAATATATCAATTAATATACTAAAACAAGAAAAAAATCTTGCTATAAGTATAAAAGACAGTGGAATAGGAATGAAGCAGGAAGATTTAAACAAGATATTTGAAAGGTTTTATGTTGCAGATAAAGCAAGAAAGCGTGAAAATGGAGGAAATGGCTTAGGCCTTGCAATAACTAAGAAGATAATTGATATACATGGATTCAGTATACAGGTAAAGAGTGAATTGGGAAATGGTACTGAATTTATAATTTATATATGATGTGAAAAATGTTAATACCAGTTTAAATTCAGTTTAAATTCCAACAGTATAATAAATTCATAAAGAAGGGAGAGATAAGAATGGGAAAAAATGAAATGAAGAATATTACAAAAGAGCATTTTAATGAAACAGCTAATAAGTACAATGAGTCATCTGATGGACAATTTGTTAATCCTATGTATGAGGCATTATTTAATAAGCTTGATAAAATGAATCAAGGAAATCTTCTTGATTTGGGATGTGGTAACGGTAATGTACTTGCACATTTAGCATATACAAATCTTAAATTGTATGGAGTAGATTTAGCAGAAAATATGGTAAAGGAAGTGCAGAATAGATTAGGAGACAGAGTGCAGATTGTAGTATCTGATGCAGAAAATATTGCATTTGAAGATAGTAAGTTTGATGTTTTATGCTGCAATGCATCATTTCATCACTATACTAATCCAGGCAGAGCATTAAGCGAAATGAGAAGGGTTATGAAAAAAGGTGGAAGTTTGTTGATTGGAGAAATATATGCTCCAGGTATAATGAATTTTTTTATTAATCTATTTCTTCCTCTTACAAAAAGTGGAGATTATCATATTTACACAAAAAATCAGTTAGTATCACTACTTAAGAAACACAATTTTGATTTTGTATCTTTTGAAAGAACAGGAAAACAAAGTGCATTATATTGTGCAAAAGCGGTTTAATTGATATGTTGGAATAAAAAGAAATCGTTCATGAGAGAAGGCGTTTGCATTGAGAAAATGCAAAAAATAGATTTTATAAATAGTAATATAACTAAAAATATATTTGCAATTGTAGTTCCATTAACAATGACAACAACTAACTAATTTACTCTCTAGGGTGTTACAATTTTTCTTTGCACTTTGTTACACTTTAGGGTTGCAAAATACAAACTATTTACATTAGAAAGTGAATAATTAATAAAGGAAATAAAATTAAATATGTTCAAATTATAAGAATAGGCTATAATATAAATAAGAAAAATATTATTAGTTATATGGAGGTATTATTCATATGGTTGACGATAATAAAAAATTATATGATGCATTTTTAAATTATTCATATAGTGATTTAATGGATTTGTTTAGAAAAGCAAAAACTAAAGAAGAACAGGATTTTTATGTTATGCTTTCTAATTTAGTACTTAAAAGAGAAGCTGAGAAGGTTATAGGTAAATAAATATGGCAACATACACAATATTTGCAGGAGTCAATGGGGCTGGTAAAACCTCAATTTATCAGTCAACTTATTATGAGCAGAATAAAAATGAAAAAGGAATAAATACTGATGAGATGGTAGCAAGAATAGGCTCTTGGAAAGATAGTAATTTACAAATGAAGTGTGCTAGAGAAGCTGTTAAATTAATAAAGATTTATATTGATGAAGGAATATCTTTTAATCAGGAAACTACACTCAGTGGAAAAATCATCTATTACTATTTTTTCTACAAGAGATTTATTTATTGATTTCATATCACATTGTTTAGTTCTTTTTCTGTTAGAACATTCATAAGTTTCATAT
>CAZPRO010000220.1:0-3842 GCA_964588775.1 uncultured Clostridium sp. | reverse complement strand
TTTAAATAAAACTTCTTTGATATAAGTTTTAAACCTTTCTATCATTGATTTCCCTACTTTGGCAAGAGTGTCTTTTGAATTATATATTATTGAAACTAAGATGTCAAATTCACACTCTTCTCTTTTAATGAAGTATAGTTGTACATTTTTAAAAATAATAAATAAATGATAGCGTATAAATTCTATACTTCCTTAATTAAAGCAGACCAATAGATAAAAACTTTATCACCAATATTAAATATTTAATAGTCATTTAAAATACAAATAATATTTTACCTTATTTTTCCTTAGAAATCAAGCTAATAAAATTTTTATTAAAAATCCTGTTAGCTTCAAGTGGCTCTATTCCTTTAATATCACTTATTTTATTAATTATATATTCGATATAATCCGACCTATTCCTTTTACCTCTATTTGGTTCAGGTGACATATATGGACAATCAGTTTCAACTAACATTTTCTCTATAGGCAATGCTTTTGCAACCTCAACAGTCTTTTTTGCATTTTTGAAAGTTATAACTCCAGTAAATCCAATATAATACCCTAGCTTCACACACTCTTTTGCAAACTCAACACTTCCTGAAAAACAATGAACTACACCTTTTACTTTAGGAAATTCCTTAATTATTTCTAATGTATCCCCATGAGCTTCTCTATCATGTATTACTACTGGCAAATTTAATTCCTGTGCTAATTTCATCTGTCTCTTAAATACTTCTTTTTGAACTTCCTTTGAAGGATTTTCATCCCAATAATAATCCAGTCCAATTTCGCCTATAGCCACTATTTTTTTATTTTCCTTTATGTAATTTTTAATTTCAGCTATAACATCTTCATTTAATTCATCTGCATTTTCTGGATGTATTCCTAATGCACCATAAATAAAAGCATGATCTTTTGTTAACTTATCTGTAGTTTTTAAACTGCCATATGATGATGCACAGTTTAATATCTGTATTACTCCATTTTCTCGCAATTCATCAAAAACTTTTTCTCTGTCTTCATCAAATGCCTCATCATCATAATGAGCATGACTATCAATTATAGAATATTTACCCATATGCTATAACCTCCTTATCTGAATATAATTAAAATAATAATTTTTAAATAAAAATATCATTGTCACATAAATGACATAATAATACTATATTATTAATATTGTAAAATAATTAAAGCATTATTATTTACCCCTTCGAAAGCGCTATGTATCCCCTACAATAGGCGCTTTCTTTTTATGTATTAAGTTTTTTTAATTCTTTATCTATATTTTCCTTATCAATTTTTTCAAATAATATTTCCAAATTATCTATTTTTCCATCACTAATCTCGACAGGAATCCATTCTGAATTTTTCATATGCAAAAAACCCTTAATTTTTGAAGATGTTTTAGGTATGAATGGTTCCATTAATACTGCCATATTTGCTATATATTGAATACATACATATATATCATATCTGCATTTTTCAATATTATTTTTTACTGTTTTCCATGGCTGAGCTTCATCAAAGTATTTATTTCCTTCTTTAGCCATACTTATTATAAATCTTAACGCTTTTTTAAATTTTCCCTCTTCAATATTCTCCCCAATATCTCTATAATAATTAAAAATTTTATTATACATGGCTGGATTTAATTTGCACTTAGGAATTTCTCCATGAAAATTATTTTTTACGAATACCAGAACTCTATTTATAAAATTCCCCATCAAGCCAACTAAATCATTATTATTTACAGAAACAAATTCCTTCCATGAAAAAACTGTATCTTTATTTTCTGGTCCATTCAATATTAAGTAATACCTTATTAAATCTGAATTATAGTTTTTTAAAATATCCTTGGCCCATACTGCCCAGTTTTTAGCTGCTGAAAAATTCTTTCCTTCAAGTTTTAAATATTCACTGGAAATTTCTACAATATTAGGATTCTTAAAACCTAATCCTGCAAGAATTGCTGGAAAAATTACTGTATGAAATGGAATATTATCTTTTCCATGTACAAAATATATTTTGCTATCTTCTCCATCCCAATATTCAGCATAATCTTCATTTATTTCTTCCAGACACTTTATACTTGCAGTAAGATATCCCATGACTGCTTCTATCCATACATATATTTTTTTATCTTCATAGCCTTTTAATGGAACATCAATTCCCCAGTTAAAGTCTCTTGTTACACCTCTGTCTCTCAAACCTTCATCTAAATACCTCTTAGTTATCTTTTGAGCATTTTCTCTCCACCCATGCTGCTTTATATACATTCTCTTAACATCCTGTTCAAGTCTTGATAAAGCAAAATACAAATGTTTTGTTTTTTTCATTACAGGTTCACATTTGCAAAAAGTGCACTTTTTTTCAAGGAGTTCTTCACTTTCGAATATACTAGAACATTCTCCACATTGTTCCCCTATTGCATCTGCACCACAGCATGGACATTTTCCTTCTATATACCTGTCTAAAAGATATTCTCCACAATTTTCACAATACATCTGCTCTACAGTTTTTTCATAAATATATCCTTTGTTATACAATTCCATAATAAAATTTTTTACCTTGGATGCATGATATTCTGTATGGGTTTTTGTAAAAAAATCAAAAGAAAAATCTAAATCCTCAAAACACTTTTTTATTTTTTCATGATATTTTGTACTTACTTCTTCAGGTGTAACATTTTCTTCCTTTGCTTTCATTGTAACTGGTGTTCCATGAGAATCACTCCCAGATACAAAAACAACATTATCTCCCATAAGTCGATGATACCTTGCAAGTATATCTCCTGGTAAAAGCACTGCTATCCTGCCTAAATGAAGTTCACTATTTGCATATGGCCATGCATTTCCTATTACTATATTCAAACTTTCATCATTCCTTTTATTTTAGTATGAAATGGCTCAGTACATCAAAAGGGTTGTGGCTTAAAGATTGACCCTTACTGTATATTTTATATGACATATATAATCTCTTTAATGCGACAACCCTTTTTATTTATTTTAATCTAAAATACTACCTTACAATACTTCCTGTTGGAAGATCTCCTGGATTTACAGCTTTTAATATAGAATCATCATCTGCTGCTGCACACAAAATCATTCCTTGTGATAATTCTCCTCTTAATTTAACTGGCTTTAAATTTGCAACCAACACTACATTTTTACCTACTAATTCTTCTGGTTTGTAGAATTTAGAAATTCCTGATATGACCTGTCTTTCCTCTCCTCCTAAATCTACATTCAATTTAAGAAGTTTCTTAGCACCCTTTACTGGTTCACATGCTAATATTTTGACTACTCTTAAATCTATTTTTTCAAAATCTTCAATTGTAATTTCTTCTTTTATAGGTGTAATTTGTGTTTTAGCTGGAGCTGGATTCATCTTTGCTCTTAATTCTTCTAGTTCAGCAAGCTTCTTTTCAACATCTATTCTTGGAAATAAATTTTCACCTTTAACAACTTTAGTTCCTGCCTTTGTTCCATTGAATAATCTTAATGAATCCCATGAAACATTATCAGTATTTATTTGTTCATTTATTTTTTTAGCTGTATCTGGTAGGAATGCTGAAAGCATAACTGAAGCAAATCTTAAGCTTTCAACTAAGTTATAAAGAACTGTTCCAAGTCTCTCTTTTTTAGCTTCATCCTTTGCTAATATCCAAGGAGTTGTTTCATCTATATATTTATTTGCTCTTCCTATTAATTCAAAAACGTGTTCTAATGCAAGGGGAAGATTTAATTGGTTTACAGCATCCTCAACTTTATCTGGAGTACTTAATGCAAGACTTATTAATTCTCCATCAAAATCTCCACTTTCAGCTTGAGATGGAATTACTCCATCAAAATATTTTTCAA
>CAZPRO010000219.1:1179-3948 GCA_964588775.1 uncultured Clostridium sp. | reverse complement strand
GTGGAACCACGGATTTTACTTCGTCTCTATATTTATGAGACGAAGTTTTTTATTTTGTAAAAAATTATATTTTGGAGGGAATAAAAAATGATAAAAGTAACATTAAAAGATGGTTCAGTTAAAGAATTTGAATCAAAAGTATCAGTTTTGGAAGTTGCTAAATCAATCAGTGAAGGTTTAGCAAGAAATGCATTCTCTGCCATAGTTGATGGTAAAGTGTGCGACTTAAGATATGAAATTACTAAAGACTGTGAATTAAGCATCTGCACCTTTGATTCTCAGGAAGGAAAAGATGCTGTAAGACATACAGTTTCTCACGTTTTAGCATATGCCGTTAAAAGATTATTTCCTGAAGCAAAGCTTGCTATAGGACCTTCTATTGAAAATGGATTCTATTATGATTTTGACAAGGAAACTGCATTTACTGCTCAGGATTTAGAAAAACTAGAAGAAGAAATGAAAAAAATCATAAAGGAAAATCCTGAAATTGAAAGATTTGAACTACCAAGAAATGAAGCTCTTGAATTAATGAAGGATGAGCCTTATAAGGTGGAATTAATAAATGATCTTCCAGAAGGAGAAATAATTTCATTCTATAAATTAGGCGAATTTACTGATTTATGTGCAGGACCTCATGTTATGTCTTTAAAACCAATAAAGGCTATAAAGCTTACTAGAACTGCTGGTGCTTACTGGAAAGGCAGCGAAAAGAACAAAATGCTTACAAGAATTTATGGTACTGCATTCTTAAAGAAAAGTGACCTTGATGCATTCTTAGAAGCATTAGAAGAAGCAAAGAAAAGAGACCATAATAAACTTGGAAGAGAACTAAAAATATTTACAACAAGTGAAGTTGTTGGCCAGGGGCTTCCATTGATTATGCCAAAGGGTGCTAAAATCATCCAGCTTCTTTCAAGATGGATTGAAGACGAAGAAGAAAAAAGAGGCTATGTATTAACTAAAACTCCATCTCTTACAAAAAATGATTTATTTAAAATTTCTGGTCATTGGGATCACTACAAAGAGGATATGTTTGTATTAGGTGAAGACGGCAAAGATGATGAAGTATTCTGCTTAAGACCAATGACATGTCCATTCCAATACGAAATTTATAAATCTGAACAGCACAGCTATAGAGATTTACCAATAAGATATAATGAAACTGCTGCTGAATTCAGAAAAGAAGCTTCTGGTGAAATGCATGGACTTATCAGATTAAGACAATTTACATTATCTGACGGCCATCTTATTGTTAGACCTGACCAATTAGAGGAAGAATTCAAAGGAGTTCTTGAATTAATTCAATATATTATGACTACACTTGGAATTGCAGATGGCATAACTTACAGATTCTCTAAATGGGATCCAAACAATACAGAAAAATATATCAACGACCCTGAAGCATGGAACAGAACTGAAGGTACAATGAGAAAAATTTTAGACCACTTACAAGTAAATTACTATGAAGCTGCTGATGAAGCTGCATTCTATGGTCCAAAACTTGACTTACAATACAAAAATGTTCATGGTAAAGAAGATACATTATTTACAATTCAAATAGACTTTGCTGCTGCTGACAGATTTGATATGTACTATATTGATCAGAATGGTGAAAAACAACGTCCTTACGTAATTCACAGATCATCACTTGGATGTTACGAAAGAACACTTGCAATGCTTATAGAAAAATTTGCTGGTGCACTTCCAACTTGGCTATGCCCAACTCAGGTTGCTGTTTTACCAATCTCAGATAAATATGGTGATTATGCTGAATCTGTAACTAAAACATTAAAGAATAAAGGTATCAGAGCTGTTGCTGACTACAGAGCTGAAAAGATAGGTTATAAAATAAGAGAAGCCAGACTTGACAGAATTCCTTACATTTTAGTTGTAGGTGAAAAGGAAGCTTCTAATAATGAAGTATCTGTTAGAAGCAGAAAGAATGATGACGAAGGTGCAGTTAAGCTTGACGCATTTATAGAAAGAATTGCTCAGGAAATTGAAACTAAAGCTATTTAATAACCAATAAAAGAAGTAAAAATTTAATTAAAAGATAAGAGAATAAGTAAGAATTTAGGAAAGTTATAGACTTTTCAACCATACCTCTTACTTATTCTCTCTTACTTCTTACTTAATTATACTTTTTTATATCTTTTCTCAAATCTGCCCTTTAAAAAACACACAAATTCCTCTAAATTATCCACATCTTTTTTTCTTATAAGTGATGCCTGATTTATAGTTATATAGAATATTATATATTTCCTGCTTTCAAGAATTCCATAAAATTGTTCATACATAAGTTCTCCATAAGATTTATTAGCTTCTGTCTCCATTATCATCTTATGTTCAAAAAAATGTAATATACAATCAGTATCAAAAGTCCCTGTTTTATCAGTCTTTATTCTCTGCCTGTTTCTTCTTTCTACCTTAATACAAATAACAGCTACTTCAATAAAAAACATGAAAATGGTCCAAATAATAAATCTGCATATTTCAAATTTTCCTGCAGAAAAACTTATAAAGCCAGAACCAGCAACACACAAAATTATAATAAAGGGAATCACCATTTTATTTCTTAAAAAAGCAGCTATATATAGAAACTGTCTATAATCTTCCTTTTCCATTCTTGTTGTTATTGTAAAAAGCTCCTTTTCCATTTCAATATTCTCCTTATAAACAACTATTTTATTATACGATAACAATAATGTATATAGGGTTCTTTCCAAACTTCCTTTTTATCCAATTCTTCAATATGCTCTGGTTTTAAAT
>CAZPRO010000219.1:0-1079 GCA_964588775.1 uncultured Clostridium sp. | reverse complement strand
ATTCCAGCTGCTACAAGCTGTTTATCTGTAAGCTGTCTGTGAGTTGAACTTGCTGGATGTAACACACATGTACGAATATCTGCTACATGTACTACATTCTCACACAATTTTAAGCTGTCCATAAATTTAACTGCATTATCTCTTGCACCTTTTATAGAAAATGATATTACACCGCTACATCCATTAGGTAAATATTTATGAGCTAAATCTGCATATTTATTACCCTTTAATGTTGGATAATTTACAAATTCAATCTTTTCATTATTATTTAAGTATTCTGCAACTATCTGAGCATTTTTACAGTGTCTTTCCATTCTTACTGGTAAAGTTTCAAGTCCAAGATTTAACATAAATGCTGTCTGTGCAGATGGATAAGTTCCTAAATCCCTTGTAAGCTGAACTCTTGCCTTTGTTATATATGCAGCTTTTCCAAATTGTTTTGTGTAAATAACTCCATGATAGGATTCATCTGGTTCTGTAAACTCTGGAAACTTACCATTAGTCCAGTCAAAATTTCCACTATCAACAATTACACCTCCCAAATATGTAGCGTGTCCATCCATATATTTTGTTGTTGAATGTATTACTATATCAGCTCCAAATTCAATTGGTCTGCAGAGAACAGGTGTTGCAAATGTATTATCAACAATAAGGGGAACATTATTTTTATGTGCAATGTTAGCAAACTTTTCAATATCAAATACTGCAATAGCAGGATTTGCAATGGTTTCTCCAAATACTGCTTTTGTGTTTGGCTTAAATGCTTTTTGAATTTCTTCTTCTGATGCATCTGCATCTACAAATGTACATTCAATTCCAAATCTTTTTAATGTAACAGCAAAAAGATTTATAGTTCCACCATATATTGTTGCAGAACTTACTATATGGTCGCCTGCACTTAATATATTCATTATGCTTATCATTGATGCAGCCTGTCCAGAAGTGGTACATAATGCACCTACTCCACCTTCTAATGCTGCAATTTTTTCTTCCACAGCACAAACTGTAGGATTAGAAATACGTGAATACATATGCCCATCAGATGTTAAATCAAATAACTCCCCAATTTTATCTGTATT
>CAZPRO010000218.1:0-3961 GCA_964588775.1 uncultured Clostridium sp. | reverse complement strand
TCCAATGTGTATAGGTTTTGGGATTTCATCTAAAGAAGTTGTAGCAGAAGTTAAAAATCATTGTGATGGAGTAATTGTTGGAAGTGCAATAGTAAGGAGAATGGCGGAAGGAAAAAATACTGTTATAGATTTTGTTAAAGATCTTCAAAAGGGATTTTAAAATATATTAATAAGGATACTATATATGAATATTGCAGTTCATATATAGTACTTTTTTGTCATAAAAAATCATAAAAATACATTAAGCGATTTGCTTTTGCGATTTAAAATAAATTAAAAAAGACAAAAGAAAATTATGAAAATAATTGATTTTAAGGTTGGTTATAATAAGTATGGTACAAATAGAGATAAAATTTGACAGTATATTAAAAAAATAGTAAAATTAAAAATGTACAAGTTATATGTAAAGGTTATCTGGGAAAGAGGGGATTAATTATGAATGAGAAAATCATAAAAAAGAATAGTATAAAAATATCCACAACTATTAATATAATAGTTGTGATTGCAATTATTACAGCATTGTTATTAAGTTTTATAGGATATAAAAGGATTACTTTATTAAATAATAATATCAATAGTATGTATAATACAGATGTAAATAAAATTGAATTGAGCAGAACAATAGCTACAAAACTTACAGCAGTTCAGACTGATGTTAAAAATCAAATTATAGGGTATGATCCGGATTTAGATGGAACAATAATTTCCAATATAGATGCTTTAAGTGGATCTGTTCAATCATATATGGAGATGTCAACAAGTGATGATGAAAAGAAAAGTGCCGAAAATCTAATAAACTGTCTTGCAGAGTATAAAGAAATGTGGACAGGGGTTAATGCAATGCTTGCAGAAGGAACAGCAATTGATGAACAGACAGCAGCAAAACTTAGAGTTAAAGAAAGAATGACCAGTGATTATTTGGATAAACTTGTTTTGGATAATAATGTAAGTGCTCAAAAAAAATATTATTCAAGTGACCGTGCTGCAAAAAGTGCACAAAAACAATTTTTTGGTATAAGTGTTGCTGGTGTTTTAATTCTTATTGTTAATTCACTATTAGCCATATGGTCAATAAAAGTATCATTAAAGAATATGATTAGTGCAATGGATGTAATTTCTGAAGGAAACTTAAAAGTAGAAATAAACACTGATTTAAAGAATGAATTTGGCATCATGAATAAGGCATTAGATAGAACTGTAAAAAGTATGTCTGAGATGATAAGAAATGTAATGAAAAAGACAAATAATGTAGTAACTGAGTCTCAAAATTTAGATAATGTTGCTAAGGAAATGCTTGCAGCATCAAAGGATGTGTTTAGTGCAACTCAGGTTATGGCACAGGGCTCTACATCACAGGCTCAGGATTTGATGAGCATAGACAAGCAGTTTTCGGAATTTAGTGAGGAATTAAACATAATGGTAGATGCAGTTAATGAAATTGCTGATAGTAATAAGAACGTACACAATTTAACTAAGAATGGAGAAAATGATGTGAATGTTCTTATATCATCATCAGTAAAAGTTTCAGAATCATTTACTGGCTTTAAGGGTGAGTTTAGCAAATTTACAGAATTAATAACAAAGGTTAATGATATAGTAAATGTTATAACTGATATTGCATCTCAAACTAAGCTATTATCCTTAAATGCATCTATTGAAGCAGCAAGAGCAGGGGAACATGGAAAAGGATTTGCTGTAGTAGCAACTGAAGTTAATGAATTATCAGAAAAAAGTAAGCAGTCAGCAGATGAAATCACAAAGCTTATAGAAAGGATTTCAAGTGTTAGTGACGAAATTTTAAAAGTTACAGAAGAAATGGGAAAGGAACTTGTAAATCAACAGCTTAACACAGATGGAATTACAACATCATTAAAAAGTATTATTGAAAAACTTGATAAATCTACATCCAGAATTGATTTATTGAGTCAATCAGCCCAACAAATTTTAGGTGAAAGAGACAAATTAGTAGACAGAGTAGTTAATGCATCAAGCATAGCAGAAGAAATATCTGCATCAGCAGAGGAGATTGCAGCTTCAGCAAGCCAAATGGATGAGTATGCATCAAAAGTAGTAGACTCAGCTCGTAATTTAGCTAATATAGTAGACGAGACTGATAATGAATTGCATAAGTTTGAAGTTTAGGAAAAGGGGTAATTGCTATGAAAATAAATAAAATAATTTCATTAATATTAATTTTAATATTTACTATGGCATGTTTTGCAGGATGTAATGTAAAAAGTGGAGGAAATAAAACAATAGCTTTTGTACCTCAAATGATAAACAGTGGTGCATTTTGGGATGATATGAATGCTAATTTAAAAAAGGAAGTAGAAGCAAGAGGTTTTAATTATATAACAGCTGCTTCAGAAGAATGGGGACCAGATCCACAGTCTGAAGTAATAAGTCAGTTGGTTGATAAAAAAGTTGATGTAATAATAACAGCTCCATCAGGAACTTATCAGTTTTTTGAAGTATTTAAAAAGGCTAATGATGCAGGAATTGAAATAATTTTAGTTGATGCCAATATGGACAGGGAATATCTTGCATCATATGGAGCTCATGTTACAACATTTGTTGGAATAGATAATTATAAATGTGGTCAGGATGTAGCAAATGTATTAGCAGAAAAGTTACCACAAAATTCGCAGGTGGCTATATTTAGTGGTGGAGTTGATTCTCCTAACTCAGAAGAAAGAAGTGATGGTTTTAGTGATGCTATGAAAGAAAAGGGCATGAACGTTGTTGCAAGAAATGCAATTTCATGGACAGCAGATGATGGTTATGCTAAAGCCAAGCAGGTGTTTAAAGCTTATCCTGATATAAAAGGAGTATTTACAGTTAATAGTACTGTAAATTCTGGAGTATATAAAGCTGCAGAAGAATACGGAATAGATATATTGGGAGCATCTTTTGATACTGATGATGAAATTATTCAAAGAATACAGGATGGAAATGTAGTCTGTACTTTAGATCAAAATAGTGCAGAAATGGCTAAGAAGGTTGCTGAAGTAGTAGATAGGCTTATGAAAGGTGAGGAAGTAGAACCAGTTATAGAGTATGAAGGGAAAATAATTTCAAAATAATGTAAAAAACTAAGAGCTTATTTCTTATAAGTTCTTAGTTTTTTTATAATTATAAAAAATATATATATTATGGTAAAATAGGAATATAAGAGTATAATTTTTATAGAAAATAATGATTTTAAGAAAAAATATTAAGACAACATAAATTATGAATTTAATGAAAGGAAGAAAGGTATTGGGAAAAGATGTTTTTAGTTATTTAGAAAAAGATTATAGATATTTGATTAAATACATAGATGGAATTAATAATGCAATTTTTGTTTCACCACATGAAGCTATAATAAAAGGAAGAATTTATGCAGAAAATCTTACAGAGGAAATTGCAAGAAAGCATGGACATGGGCTTATGCATGAATTAAATCAGTTTGAAAGACTTAGAGTCTTGGATGAAGAAGGGGTTTTTCCAATAGAAATTACTAAATGCTTTCATATGATAAGAAAAGCTGGAAATAAAGCTGCACATGATAGTGTTGAAGGAGAACTAGAAATTGCATTAAATGTACATAAAAATATATACAAAATTACATGCTGGTTTATAGAAGTTTACATAAATGCTCAATTTGAAGCAATACCATATAAAAATCCTATGCCAGTTCATACTCAAAATTCTAATTTAGATATGGAATCGTTAAAAGGATTTATGAAAGAAGCAGTTAAAGAAATCATAGATAGAAATGAAGAAAATCGAAATAGATCAGAAAAAAACAGAGACATAGATGATGTATCTACTGGACTTATTATAGAAGATATATTTGATGAGAACAGAGTAGATAAAAAATGTCTTGTTGAACAATTGGAACGGTTAAAAGAATCATCAAAAGAAGCAGTAGAAAGTCTTAATGAATTTTCACCTTTTAAAAATTATATGCATGTTGAAA
>CAZPRO010000217.1:0-4018 GCA_964588775.1 uncultured Clostridium sp. | reverse complement strand
TTCATAGAATTGTTATCATTATCCATAAATTTGACCCCCATTAAATATTAATTACCATTATCCTAGCCTATATTATATCATTAATTTTATTTTTTTGCATCTATGGTATAAATATATTGACCTGGCACTTTAAACTATTTACACATTAAAATGAAAACTGCAATATATGGTGTTGTTTTCAAATTTAGGTTCCCACATACTGCAGTTTAATTTATTTATACTAATACTTTCTTATTTATTTCATAACAAAATATAATATCTAAGACATATAGTCTCCATTATAACTTACTAATACTACATTAGATATTCCATTAAGCTTAGATATCTCATTAATGAATTTTGTAGATTGTTCTTTTAAACTTATTTCAATTGTTACTTCTACTCCATTAACAGGCGATACTGTTTTTGATTTTACATTATATTTTTCTACAGTCTTTGAAAGCTTTATCAATGCATTATTTTCAGCGTCATCATCTGAACAGTTAATAACTAATATATACGGATTTTTTGTTGTTTTTCTATTCACAAATATAACCATTACTATTCCAATAAATACAGAACCTATCACTGCTAAAGGAATTAACCCTGCACCAGTTACTATACCAACACTTATTGACCAGAATAAGTAGGCTATATCCATAGGCTCTTTAATTGCACTTCTAAAACGAACAATAGAAAGAGCACCAACCATACCAAGTGATAAAACCACATTAGACGTTACCGCAAGAATAATTAAAGTAGTAATTAAACTTAAGGCTAAAAGAGAAATTGAAAAACTTTCTGAATACATTACACCCTTAAAGGTTTTCTTATAAACCTGCATTATAAACAAGCCTAATACAAATGATACTGCTAATGCAATAATCATATCCATATAAGACATTGATGATAAATTTTGAATAAAACTTGATTTAAAAATATCATTAAAATTTATTGTTTGTGTCATCATTTTCCTCCTGTGTACTATTAAATTTTTTATAATTAACCATATATTCTAGCCGCTTCATATTTTGATATTGAAGTTGCTGAACGTTCTCCAGCCTGAATAATATCCTGTATTATATTTGGAAGATATTCATCAAATTTAACTTCTAATACAATACATTTATTATTAATTGTTTCTATTGTTGGTAAATTGTTATCAAACATATTTATACTACTTAAACCAGTTCTTATTGATTTATCAAAGGTTATACGAACATTACCCATAGGATATATATATGCTTCTCGTACATAATCAACAATAACCTTTGGTCTTAATAAGTTAAATTTCATCTGACTGTACAAATCTAAAAACAGATTTTTGTCAGAATTCTTTAAAAATTCAAATTGTCCATTAATTATATTCTTACATTCCTCTTTTGTTATTTTTTCACTATCTTTTAGGCATAGCCCTCTTATTTTAGATTTTTTCTCCAGTCTAATAAAATTATGATTATGGTTATAAAATCTTAACCTAAATTTATCTCTTTTAGGAATACCTATAACCTTTTCCATTAGCACTTTGTCATAAGCATTATCAAAATACAAACTTCGTATTCTATATTCATTATTTTCATCAGCATTTTTATCTATATTCATTATGGTTCTTAATCTGCTTTTTATGGCCAGATAGTCACAAAAATTAATATAATGCTTAAGCTCGTGCCTAAACCTGTTTTCCTTCATTTCTACACCTCTTTTCTAACCTCATAAGTTAATTATAAAATGCAATACTTAACACTAGCTTAATATTTAGCAGTATTTTTTCTCAATAAATAAAAATACCTATTACTAAAGCAGCAATATACTAACCTGTAATAAGTATTTTAATTCTATATATTTAATTCTTTATAAATGCCTTAGGAATAATCATACTGAATTCTGATCCTTTTCCAAGTTCAGAATTTACTTTCAATTTAATCTGAAAATTTCCACATATGGATTTTAACAGGCTTAATCCTATACCACTCCCATTAATATTGTCACCACGAACCTTTTCGCTTCTATAAAACCTGTCAAATATTCGTTTCTGTTCTTCTTCTTTAATTCCTATGCCATTATCCTTAACAGTTATTTTTATAAATTTGTTCTGCTCTTCAATAATAAAATCTATCTGCCCATTTTCACCAGTATACTTAAAAGCATTTTCCAGTAAAATAATAATAGCTCTTCTCATTTTGCTATAATCCCATGTAACCTGTATATTTTTTTCAGGTTTAATCACATTAAAGTTCTTTTTCTTCATATCTGCAATGTCTGAATAAAATTCACTAATATCATTAATTATATCATTTAAATTGAATGTGGTTATTGCTATTCCCAAATCCAAATCTTCTTTAGATAAAAGCAGCAAATCACTATTTAATTTCTCTAAACCTCTTACTTCACTCATAATTTTTGAAATATATTCAAAATGACTGTCTATTGTATCATTAGAAGAATGTGCTAACAGCTCTAATTTTCCTTTTATTACAGCCAGAGGTGTTCTCATTTCATGTGATGCATCCTGAACAAAATGCACCTGTTTTTCATATGCCTCTTTTACTGGCTTTATAACTTTTGATGCAAGATATGCAGATAATAAAACTGCAAATATTAAAAGTATTATAAAACTGGCAATTAAGGCTGTAGTTAACCTGCTTACAGAATGCATTTCTGAATCAATATTACTTAGAATATGAATAGAATAACCATTTTCCTTAGCTATGCTTATTCCTCTAAACTTATATTCTCCATACTCAATAGTACTAATGGTATTATTTTTAACTTCTGAAAAATCAGGAAAATTATCCTCATCAAAATACATATTCCTACTCATTTTTTCAACCTGATTATTTTTATATATAATAACAATCAGGTTGGGTGGTATTCTAAATAAATTACTATCTTTATCTGAATTTTTACCATATATATTTTTATTAGGCATATGAGGCGAAGCATTAAATTTTACTTCATCATTAAATTGTCCAATAAATTTTTCATAAGCAATTTCATCTTCATTTATAGCTTTTTGAAGCTGTCCTATGCTTTTATCCACACTATCAAGCACTCTGGAAGTATATATGGTCTGTGTAATA
Source organism: uncultured Clostridium sp. (assembly GCA_964588775.1). Lineage (GTDB taxonomy): Bacteria > Bacillota > Clostridia > Clostridiales > Clostridiaceae > Clostridium. The sequence continues at coordinate 959 of CAZPRO010000217.1, read as the reverse complement.
ACTGCAAAAACAATTAAACACAAAAAAACTATTGCAGTACTTATGGCTATAATGCTTCTTTTAGTTGCTTTGAATAAATCCTTTCTCATTTTTAATCACCAATACTCTCATCCATGATATATCCCATACCTCTTTTTGTTATTAGATACTTATCATATCCATATCTGCTTAATAACTTCCTTAAACGACTTATATACACTTCTATTATTTCTGTTGAAGCATCACTATTATAACCACATATATTATCAAAAATCTGTTCTTTAAACAATAAAATCCCTTTATTTACCACTAGATATTCTAACAGCTTATACAACTTTTCATTAAGTTCAAGTTCTTCATTATCTATATATGCTTTCTTAGTTTTCATATCCATTTCCATATTTTTAAATTGTAAAGTTGTTAAATCTTTTATTTTTCCCATACTTTTTAATATTACATTAATTCGTGCTTTTAATTCTTCCATAAAAAATGGCTTAGTTAAATAATCATTAGCTCCTAAGTTAAAAGCCTTTAATTTATCTCCCAATTCCTCTTTTGCTGTTAATATTATAACTCCTGTATTCATACAGTTTTTTGAAATATGATTTAGCACAGTCATCCCATCAACTCCTGGAAGCATTAAATCCAAAACAACTACATCATAATCATATAAATCCAAAAGATCTATGGCTTCTTCTCCATTATAGATTGGTTCAATTTCAAATTCTTCTTTAAGATATTCATATATGTTTTCACTTATTTTTATATTATCTTCTACCAATAAAACTTTTATCATTTATCATCTACCGTTACTGAAAACTTATAAAAATCTATAAAAATTTATAAAATCTTATGTTTCATTCCTTTTTCGATGTATCTGCTTTGGTAATAGAAAAACTATTACTACTCACATTTAATATGATACTCCAAAGGCGTAAATTCCCGACTAACGTATCGGTACATATCAATAGTGTTGTTTA
>CAZPRO010000216.1:0-4051 GCA_964588775.1 uncultured Clostridium sp. | reverse complement strand
AAAGGAATTTAGATGCAATACATGATACTGTTCATGAAATGTGTAAGGATGAAGCTCGCCACGGAAGGGCATTTAAAGGTCTTTTGGACAGATATTTTAATTAACAAGGAGTTGTTTATATGGAAAAAATTAATTGTAATGTATCAAATTGTTCTCATAACTGCAGTGGAGTATGTTATTCCAACAGAGTAGATATAGGAGGGACTTCAGCATGCAGCAGCAATGGAACCTGCTGTGGTTCTTTTTTAGATGAATCACTATATGGCAATCTTACTTCAAATACTAATAGCAGTAGCAAATGCAACTGTCTCGTATGCTCTGCAGAAAACTGTGTTCATAACAAAAATAAATACTGTACATTGTCTGCTATAACTGTATCTGGTTTAAATTCCAGAGTATACAGCGAAACTGAATGTGCCAGCTTTGAAATGCAATAATTTCATATAAAAAGCAAGCTATATTAAACAGATGTGTATTTGAGTCTATCTGTTTAATACAGCTTTTTTAATTTCATATAACATTTTTAATAATATTATTATATCTGCTTCGTCATAAATATGATTTCTTTACTTGTTTTATATCCATTTTTCTCATAGAAGCCTTCAGTTCGTATTCCCCTGCATGTAATTAAATACACTGTTCCAATACCTTTGTCTTTCAATCTTTTTTCAAATTCTTTTAAAATAGTCTTACCAATTCCATGTCCCTGCAATGTTGGTTTTACACAAAATTCTTTAACTTCAAATATAATATTATCAAAATATGTTTCTCTTTTCCCCAATATAAATCCAACAAGTTCATTATTTTCATATACTGTCATGGCATAAGCAGTTCTTGCATCAAATATATCCATAATTCTTTCTTTAGCAGTTTCTACTGTCCATGAATCGTTCCATGGCTCATCATTAAAAGTATCCGCATATAATTTAGCTGCATCAAGTATATTTTCTTCATTTAAATCTCTGTATTCCATAACTGCCTCCTTAATTCCTATATATTATTTATTTTAATTGTTTTAAATTAAAAATCCTGAACAAATAAACTTTGCTCAGGAAAATATACATAACGAAATAAATTTTACATATTACTTAATATCATTACCTAATTTGGCAATATCAAAACGTTCTTTACATTCTACAAGCCATTTAATCATTTTAGAATCATTCCAAATTTTAACACCAGCATGAGCATACCTTATTGCTTCTTCTACACTTCCAATTTTAACACCACGAGGCATTATTTTAGGAACAAGTTTTTCTCTTGTTAAGTATGGAATTACATTCGGGTTTATTGAGAAGGCTCTTTTTAATGCTGTTTCACCCTCTTGTTCCATGCCGTTTCTATAAAACATTGCTGCTCTATTATAATTTACCTCTGCAAGATAATCATTTTTCATATTTTCTAAAAATATTTTTGCTTCATCATTTCTATTATCTAATAACAACCAGGTAGATACAAGACCTCTTGCTATTAATTTATCTTTTTTATCATATTTTACTATTTGAAGTGCATTTCTTATAGCCTTTTCATGATCTCCAGAAACCCATAATTTTTTTGCCAATAAATATCTTGCTCCAAAAAAGGCTTCTGCCTGTTTTGTTGAAAATACTCTTTCATCTGCCTGTTCCAAATTAGTTATATGAAGAGTATTTTCAGAAGCCTTAACTGCTTTTCTTAAATACTTGATTTTTTGAGCATCATTCAATTTTGGATTTGTTGATAATAATATATATGCATCAGCACAGTCTTTATAAACAGATATGGCCTGCATTGCAAATTTATGTCTTGTGGTATAGCTTTTGTCCTTCCATGCCATATCCACAATCTTTTGAGCTATATTATATTTTTTATCAACAACAAAATTGAATTCATCCTTATTAACTTCTTCTGATTCTAATTGCTTTTCTCCATTTTCATTTTTACTATTTATCATATATTCTTCATCATTTTCAGAAATATTAAGCAAAGTTTTTACTTCTTTAGATTTGGCATTAACTGTACTGCTGCTTACTTCAAATGCCTTATATAAATCTGTAGCTTTTATGTAAGGTTCTTCTTTAGAATCAAATAAATCATTAATACTTCCAATTGCATGAACTATACCTGCTGCCCATGATATGCTTTTCCCTTTTTTTACCGCTTCCTCATTCTGGTCAAACAACACCTTAGCTGCATTTGAACATACATTTTTATATGATTCATTAAGATACTCATCTGAAAAACTTTTTATTTTATCAATAACTTCATCATATTTCTTACTTATTACATTTGATAATTCCTGCATTCTTTTTAAAAGCTCCTTTATTCAATTTGTTTATATAAATTAATTTTATCTTACATTGTATAGTTTTTGCAAGTTTATTAAACAAATTTTCTATTTTTTGATTATTACTAATATATTATATCATAATATGCATATTTATATCTACCTAAATTATGATACTAAATTTAACATTATAAATTTCAGTTATAAAAAAGCATATACTGAATAAACTTTTATTAACACTACTATTTAGGATTTTCTTATGCTGTCAGATAACATCTATTCTTTAATTGAAAATTTTCTTATTGGTAAAAAGGCAGTATTATGCTCAACAGACTGCCTATCAAATTCCTTAAAAGAGATTTTAAATATAAGACTTACTTTTCTAGTAAATTGGAACAAGAAACTTCATATATCAAACTTCATTAAAGATTTTTCATATTCTTACAATATATTGGAAGAAAATAAGGATTTTATAAAATGTTGCCTAAATATATATATAAACTCCATATATTATAAAAATTTATTCACTACTCATATATCAAAGAATTTATTATTAATAGAAAAGGCAGACTATAGATTTAGAATTATATCTTTAATTAACCAGGAAGAAAATAATTCATTATTTAATTATTATTTTCACAAATCCATTGATTATATAAATTTTTCTTCAATAACCATACCATTAACCCAAATGTGGACAAATACCTTAAATAAAATAGATAGTTTATATGATAGTTTCTTACTAAATATTTGCAACAACAAGCCTAGAACAAAGAGTTTAAGATTTAATGTTGAAAAGGCTTCGGCCTATGCTCAGCACTTTGCCATAATCCCAAATAACCAGTATAAATCTTTTGAAAATTATGGTGGTGATTGCACAAATTTTGTGTCACAAATACTTCATTCAGGAGATATAAAAACTACACCTAAATGGAAACCCTATACCCATTCCTGGATACGTGTAGAGGAATTTTATTCTTATATAATAAATAGTAATATTGGAATAGACTTGACAAAAGAAAAAGCATTTTCAAAAGGATCTTTCCTTCAGTTTTCCACATATGAAAGGAAAAAATTTTTCCATAGTGGATTTATAACTTATGAATTAAAGAATGATTATCTTTATTGCTGCCACACATATAACAAATTAAACTATCCTTTAAGTCAAGTATATCCTTTTATCTATCCCCTTATCCGCATCATAAGAATAATATAACTCATAATTTATAGTTAAGATGAAAAATTTCAAAATTATGGCAAAATAAAAAATCCCCTAATGGGGACTATGAATTTTGTGAAGGTAAAAGATTAAATACTTGTGTTTTAAACGTTTATAGTGATAAAGTTGTAAAATAGCAAACAAGTCATGGACTTTTTCATTACTATAATTTAAAATTAAGAATTCTAAAAATTGAAATACAAAAAATTCCACAACCTGCTTATTATTTTACAGCTTTATTATACTATTATCTTCTTAAATATTCTTTACTTGCCAGTTCTTACCTATAAATTACACATTAATTTCACTATGTACTTTTAAAGCTTCTTCATTTGCATTAATTATAGGATTAACATATTCTTCTATGTATTCAACAACTTGACTTGGTGCTCTCCCTACAAATTTTCTTGGATCTATAATAGCAACAATTTCCTCTTTAGTTAATCCAAAGGATTCATCCCCTATTATTCTATCAATTAAATCATTATCAAGGCCTTCACCTTTAACCCTTTGTGCAGCAGCCATTGAATGAACTCTTATTTTTTCATGAAGTTCCTGTCTGTCCT
>CAZPRO010000215.1:0-4072 GCA_964588775.1 uncultured Clostridium sp. | reverse complement strand
AGTCTATCATTTTCGTTGTTTTACCACTACATTAAGTTTTACGTCCTTTATAGATTTTATGTGGTATAATAAAAATATGAAATTAGAAGTATTTTGGAGGAAAGATGAATATACAAATTTTTGGAATTAAAAAATGTTTTGATACAAAGAAAGCTGAAAGATTTTTTAAAGAAAGAAATATAAAATTTCAATTTATAGACTTAAAAGAAAAAGAGATGAGTAAAGGTGAATTTGAAAATGTCTTAAAATCTATAGGAATAAAAAATTTAATTAATGAAAAGAGTGGAAACTATAAAAAATTAAATTTTCATAATATAAGAAGTTCTGAAATAAAAGCAGAATTACTTTTAAAAAATCAAAGTGTAATAAAGACACCTGTTGTTAGAAATGGAAAAAGAGCTACAGCAGGATATGAACCTGCTATATGGGAACAATGGATTAAGGAAGAAAAATAATATTAAAGCACAGGGTGAAATTGATATTTTTTACTGGCATAACCTGTTATAATATAATTTAAGCAGAGTAAATTGCCTTTTATAAGTTGACCATAAATAATAATTTATATAAAATAAAAAATAATATTGGTAATAATTTAAAATAGGTTAAATGAAATTACAATGTGAAGGCTTAATTTATTAGTACACATTTTTAGTTATAAAATTATTAAAGGAGGAAGCAACGCTCATATTTTTATGTGCTGAGTTATTATGGACAAAAAAGATTTTGATTATATAGATTTAGAAAATGAAATAAATAATGCATTAAATAGAACACGTAATTTTATGAATAATGCGGGATTCAATTATGATTTTGTTGGCAGGGCTGAAAACGCATATTACGATGCAAAAGACAGCTTTCAAAAGGGCAAAAAAATATTTAAGGATATGTACAGAGATATTTCAAAACATAATCATAATAAGTATAAAGAAGAAAAAAGAAAAGAACAAAAACAGGAACTAAAGTCAGAAAAGAAAAATGTGCCTGCGGTACAGTATATCAGCAAAAAACCTGTAGGAAGAGTTAAAGGCATATTATATACAGTTTTTGGTTCAATATTTGGTTTTGGTCTTGGTATTGCATCATTATTTGTAGCTGGTTTTTGTGGCTTAGGCATACCATTATATATAGTTGGTGGGCTTTTTGCAGGGAGTTTAATTGTTACAGCAAGAGGAAATTTTTTAAGAAGCAGAATAAAACGATTTAAACAATATGTTAAATGCCTTAATGGAAATACATATTGCACCATAAAGGAAATAGCAGATAAAACTAATCAAAAGGAAAAATTTATAGTTAAAGATATAAATAAAATGATAAGAGACAGAATGTTTTTACAAGGTCATATTGATGAAGATAAAAGCTATCTTATGATAAGTGACGAAGTCTATGAAAACTATATAAAGTCTCAGGAATCACTAAAACAAAGAGAAATTGAAGAAGAAGAACGAAAGAAAAGAGAAGCAGAAGAAGATGCTAAAAATCCTCAAAATAAAGAAATAAGAAAGATAATTAATGAAGGAAAAGATTATATAAATGAAATAAGAGAAGCAAATGATGCAATACCAGGAGAAGAAATATCAAATAAACTTTATAAATTAGAAAACATAGTTGGACAGATATTTACTTGTATAGAAAAACATCCCAATAAAATAGTTGATGTAAGAAAATTTTTAAATCATTATATGCCAATAACTTTAAAATTAGTTCAATCATATAAAGAATTGGATAATCAGTCTGTACAGGGGGAAAATATTATAAAGGCAAAAAATGAAATAGAAAGTACTTTGGATATGATAAATTCAGCATTTGAAAAATTATTTGATGATTTATTTGAAGATGTTGCAATGGATATTTCTACAGATATTTCAGTATTACATACTCTTTTTAACCAGGAAGGATTAACAAAAGATGATTTTCATAAATAATTAGAGAAACAAGAAAGCGGGGAATTTTTATGAATTTTGATGATGAAAAGATAATTACTCCAAGTTTAACCTTTGATCCAATTATTGAAGAAGAGGCTATGCCAGCAGTAAAGCAGAACCAAAGTGTTAAAGAACAGGAAGTATTAGATGATAGTTTTCTTAGTGATGAAGAAAAAAAAATGGTTGATGAATTTGTAGAAAAAATTGACATAACCAATTCAAATTCTATTCTTCAATATGGTGTTGGAGCTCAAAAGAAAATAGCAGATTTTTCTGAAAGTGCATTAAATAATGTTAAAACAAAAGATTTGGGCGAAATAGGAGATATGCTTTCAAGTGTAGTTATTGAACTTAGAAATTTCGACAGAGAAGATGATAAAAAAGGCTTCTTAGGATTATTTAAAAAGCCAGCACAAAAAATAGCTGATATGAAAACAAAATATGATAAAGTTGATGCTAATGTAAATAGTATATGCACAAACCTTGAAAAGCATCAGATACAGCTTATGAAGGATATTGCAATGCTTGATAAAATGTATGAAATAAATAAGGCATATTTTAAGGAATTATCGATGTATATACTTGCTGGAAAGAAAAAACTTCAAAAGCTTGAAAAAGAAGAACTTCCTAAGTATATTGAAAGAGCAAATGCAAGTGGGCTTCCAGAAGATGCTCAATTGACCAATGATTTTGTAGCAATGTGTAACAGATTTGAAAAGAAAATTCATGATTTAGAACTTACAAGAACCATTTCTCTTCAAATGGCACCACAAATAAGGCTTATACAAAACAATGATTCTTTAATGTCTGAAAAGATACAATCTACAATAGTTAATACAATACCACTTTGGAAGAGTCAGATAGTTTTAGCACTTGGAGTTGCTCATTCAGCAAATGCAGCAAAGGCTCAAAATCAGGTTACAGATCTTACAAATGAATTATTAAAGAAAAATGCTGAAACATTAAAAATGTCAACAATAGAAACTGCAAAAGCAGCTGAAAGAGGTATTGTTGATATTGAAACATTAAAGAAGACTAATGAAGATCTTATCACAACTTTTGATGAAGTATTAAGAATACAAAGTGAAGGAAGAGAAAAACGTAAGCAGGCTGAAATAGAACTTAAAAATATTGAAGACCAGTTAAAACAAAAATTATTATCACTTAGATCTTAGATTTAAAAAAGCAGTATATGTAGTTAAAAACAATATACTGCTTTTTATTTTATGGTGAAAGAATGAAGGGTTATGGAAGAAAAATGCAGCTATTATATAATAAAAAATTGAAGATTGTGCAAACTAATATAGTGTATATTGACGGCTATATTTTTAGGTGTTACTATTTATTTAAATATAAAAACTTAGCATAATTGAATATATAGAATTATTAATGCTGTTATCAATAGTGATGCAGCTTGTTTTCTACTATGAATTGTTTTTTGGAAAGGAATGATATTATGAAAAAGTATAAGAGAATATTTACAATAGTTATAGATTCAATGGGTATTGGAGAAATGCCTGATGCTGCACAGTATGGAGATGTAAACGTAGATACTTTAGGCCACATAGCAGAAAGTGTAGACAGTTTTAGTATTCCAAATCTACAAAAGCTGGGTTTAGCAAATCTTCATCCAATAAAACATGTAACTAAGGCTGATAAACCATTAGGCTATGCAATGAAGATGGAGGAAGCAAGTGTTGGTAAAGATACAATGACAGGTCATTGGGAAATGATGGGGCTTCATATTACAAAACCATTCCAGACTTTTACAGATACAGGATTTCCTAAAGAATTACTAGATGAACTTGAGTCACAGACAGGACATAAAATTGTAGGGAACAAAAGTGCAAGTGGAACAGAAATATTAGAAGAGCTTGGTGATCATCAAATGAAAACTGGTGATATGATTGTTTATACATCAGCAGATTCAGTACTTCAAATATGTGGTCATGAAGAAACATTTGGTTTAGGTGAATTATATAGATGCTGTGAGATTGCCAGAAAGCTTACATTAAAAGATGAATGGAAGGTTGGAAGGGTTATTGCAAGACCATATGTAGGAAACAAAGAAGATGGATTTACAAGAACAAGTAATAGACATGATTATGCATTAAAACCATATGGCAAGACTGTACTAAATTCACTTAAAG
>CAZPRO010000214.1:0-4132 GCA_964588775.1 uncultured Clostridium sp. | reverse complement strand
AACAAAGCCTAAAAATATGCCAAGATATTCAAAGAAAAGAACTTCTACAACATCACCATATAGAGGAATTAGTCATCATAAAATATGTGTAGTTTCTAGCATAGATGAAAATGATAATTTATTACTAAAGATAGTTGGTCTAGGAAGATGCACAACAGATATGCTGAAAAAATCATTAGGATTAAAATTAAATAATGCTAAATCAATTAATGCTGATAGTGCAAGTGCTTATCAAGAATTTTGCAGTAACTATAAACTTACCTTAAACGCTATTCCTTCAGAATTTCATAGTGATGGAATATATAATATATCTGAAATAAATGGAGTACATTCTCAACTTGAAACATGGATAAGTAAATTTAAAGGAATATCAACAAGACATTTACAAGAGTATCTCGATTGGTTTGTTTATATTTTTACAATGAAAAAAAGATTTCTGTTAAATAAAATAAAAACAGAATCTTATTCTAAAATACTTATAGATAATCATTACATTAAATCTAATGATATATTTAAAGTTAAAATGCCCATAGATTTAAATATTGCATACGCAGAATATCAAAATCAGTCATAAAGTTTAACACAACTTTTTTATTAAGAAATTTATTTAAGTTAAAAAATTTTTATTAGTTGATGTTTTTTAATGATTATTATATATTTTATAATTCTCTTAATTAAAATAGTTGTTTTGAATTTGATGATATGCTATAATATTTATGGTAGGTGGAATATGAAGAAAGAGTATGAGGTATATAAATACTTGTTAGAGCATAAGCTTATTGAAGAAATAAAAAAATTAGAAGCTGAGAGAGATGCGTTAAGTTTGTTATCATCATTAGAAAATGATATAGATAATCAAGTGAGAATTTTAAATGAAGAAATTTATTTAAAAAATGAGGAATTAGAAAAAGTTAGGGATTATAATTTTTCTGTTAATATAATGGATTTGATGAATGGTAATTTTTTTGATAAAGAAACTATGGATATGGTATTGGATAAAATAGAAAAAGAAAGTATAGAAAAGCAGAAAAATACATTTGAGGAAATAAGGCAGTTATATATGGATATGCCGGGGTATAATTTTAGAAAATTTAAAAAGTTTATAAGTCTAAAAGCTCCTAAATGGAAAGAGATCGCTAAATATAGTCAGAAAGAATTAGATTTTATTTTGGATACATATTATGGAAGGACTCCTTTATCTAAGAAGAATAGGGAAGATATTGAGAATATTTATTATATGGATCAAGATTTAAAAAATAAGAAAATTAGTGATAGTAATTGGTTAAGTTTTATGATTTTATTAAATGATTATGATTTTTTAAAAAAACGTTTAAATGTTAATTTAAGAAGTGGACTTTATGGTAGGAGATAATTTTATGTTTAATGATTTAATTAATAGTTATGATAAGTTAGATGTTAGTGAAAAAAGAAAAGAATTGGGAAGAGAAATAGCAGAATTATCGATTGTGTTTCGGAAATTATTGAATGATCTTGGGGGTGGAATTTCGATGGGAGATGATTTTCTAGAAAAGTTTAGCGATTTGTACGATAATAAAGCTACTGAAAGTGAATATTTAACAAATTTATATAAAGAAATAATGAAGATTAAAGAACTTATAGGGATATATTTTAATAATACGCTTATTAATGATTATTCTGAGGATTAAGGGACCAAAACATTTGTATTATAAGTGTTGGTTCTTTTCTTTTGTATGTTAATAATATTTGTGGTATTTTTATTATGTAGAGAAAGATTTATTTACTAAAATTTTATTATTTGATATAATAATTTTAGGGAAGAAGTGGTATTATGTCTAAGATAAGGGTTATGGATGAATTGCTTGCTAATAAGATTGCAGCTGGGGAAGTGGTAGAAAAATGTGTTAGTATTGTTAAGGAATTGGTAGAAAATAGTGTAGATGCTAAAAGTACTAATATTGTTATTGAATTAAAGGAAGCTGGTATTAGAGAAATTAAGGTTATTGATAATGGAATTGGAATGGATAAGGAAGATGCTATGCTTGCTTTTCAGAGACATGCTACTAGTAAATTGTATGATGTGGATGATTTATTTAATATAAATTCTTTAGGTTTTAGGGGAGAAGCTTTGCCCTCTATTGCTTCTGTTAGTGATGTTGTATTAAAAACTTGTAAGGATGATGTTGGGACTTTAGTTCATATTAAAGGGGGGAAAATTATAGAAAATAGTTCTTGTGAATCTAGGAAAGGAACAAGTATTGTTGTTAGTCATTTGTTTTATAATACTCCAGCTAGATTGAAACATTTATCTAGTATTTATACTGAGTTATCTAATATAGTTGATTATGTTAATAAAATGGCTTTGTCTTATCCTAATATTAAATTTAAATTAATTAATGATGAAAAAGAATTATTAAATACTGATGGCTCTGGAAGACTTTTGAAGGTGATACATTCTATATATGGAAGTGATATTACAAAGAAAATGATTTTTGTTTCTTCTTCAAATGATGATTATGAGGTAGAAGGGTATATATCTATGCCTGAGGTTAATAGGGCTTCTAGGAATTATATGACTACTTTAGTTAATGGTAGGGTAGTTAGGAACTCTGTGTTGAATAAAATTATTAATGAGTCATATAGTAGTTTTAAGGAGGATACTAGATATCCAATTGTAGTACTTAATATAAAAAATGATCCTAGTTTGGTGGATGTTAATGTTCATCCTTCTAAATTAGATGTTAAATTTAGTAATTTTGATGATTTAAAGATGCTTATACATAATATGATAGTGAATACTATAAAGGGTAAATTATTGATTCCTAAAATGGAAGGTAAGAATTTTAATAAAGAAGATGAGGTTAAATATGAGAATTTATCTTTAAATTTAGAAAGAGTTGTTGTTTCTGATAATGATTTTAGTAATAATGAATATAAAAAAAATTTGAAGGATGCTATTAATTTTAATTATTCTAATAGTGAGGAGTTAGATATTGAAAATATTGAAAGTGAGAATAAATATATTGAAAGTGTAGAAAAGACAAATAAGTTACCAGAGTTGTATCCGGTTGGTTTAGCGTTAGGGACATATATTATTTGCGAAAATGAGAAAGGTGTTTATTTGATAGATCAACATGCGGCTCAGGAAAGGATAAATTATGAAAAGTATTCTTATTTGTTATCGCATCCTAATAAAGATAGTATTAGTAGTATTGTGCCAATTGTGGTAGAGATGCCAATGGATGATTTTATTATTATTAAAAATAATTTGAATGTATTAGATGAATTAAATATTGATATAGAGGAATTTGGACAATCATCATTTAGAGTTATTAGTCATCCTACTTGGTTTATGAAGGGGAAAGAAGAGATAATTATTAGAAATATTTTGGAAATGATTATTAGGGAGGAATCTAATTTTAATTTGGCAAAGTTTTTAGATCATTTAGCGGCTACTATGGCCTGTAAAGCAAGTATTAAAGCTAATACAAGGATTACTGGGGATGATATGGAAAGTATTATAGATCAGTTGAGAAGGTGTGAGAATCCATTTAATTGTCCTCATGGAAGACCTACTATTATAGAATTTACTATTTATGAGTTGGAAAAAATGTTTAAGAGAAGTTTGTAATATTTGAGGATATTGTTTAAAAATTAATTATGAATTGATATTATTTGAAAAGTAGAGTGATTTGTATGGATAAAGTTATAGTGATATTAGGGCCTACGGCGGTGGGAAAAACAAAGTTAAGTATTGAGATTGCTAAGAAGTATAATGGAGAAGTTATTAATGCTGATAGTATGCAGGTATATAAAAATTTGAATATTGGTACTGCAAAGATAACGGAAAAAGAAAAAGAGGGAATTGCGCACCATTTATTTGACATAAAAGATGTTTTTGAGGAATATAGTATTTATGAGTATCAGAAGGATTGTAGGTATTGGATTGACGATATATTAAAAAGAGGGAAAACTCCGATAATAGTGGGAGGAACAGGATTATACATAAGGGCTAGTTTATATGATTATAAATTATCAATAACGAAGGAAAATGATGCTTTTGAGGATAGATCTAATGAAGATATTTATCAACAATTAGTAAATATTTTTCCTAATATTAAGATTGATAAAAATAATCGTCGTAGATTGGTTA
>CAZPRO010000213.1:2132-4142 GCA_964588775.1 uncultured Clostridium sp. | reverse complement strand
ATAATAATCAAACCAACAAAACAGAATTTAGCCATAGTAAATATATTGCTGATTTGGCATACAATATTTATTTGTGTTGGAAAGTTTGCAAGCATTATAGCAAATCCTATGTTTTCTCCCCAATCACAAAGCAGGTAAAGTAGTGGTAAGAATGCAAGAAGTCGGAATATACTATTTGATTTTGTACTGTTTTTTAGTACAGTAGTTACAAAACACAATAATAAGAACATAAGGCTGACTGGATAGATAATATCTACAGGCAGGATTTTGTATAAATAGAATTGGCGTCCCTGTGCACCTAAACTATCTAAAATTGCGTAAGCTTGTTCCACAGAATAGTTTACTTCAAAGTCTAATAACTGCTCACTTCCGCAAAGGTTTTTTAATCCTGTAATACCAATAGGGCTGTAATCAATAATGTATAAAAGAATTCCAAAAGCTATAAAAGCCAATAAGTTTTTTTTAAATGCAGCTTCTTCTACAAGCTTGTTCATAAATGATTTGAGTGTTTTCATAATGTATCCTCCTTTTAAGAAAAAAGCGAAATGTATTTCATGTTTTTAATATATACCTTATGGAACAATATGTCAATATGAATACGAAATAAATTTCGCGTTTTTACAAAAAAGGAAGAGAGCAGATGCTGTGTGTATCACCATAGGTTAAATAAGATAAAAATATAGTATAATATATATGGAGGTGTTGTAATTTATGATGATACAAAGTTCAATGTTTGATAATATTAATTTTTTTTCACCCCTTGCAGATAGAATGAGACCAAGAAATCTTGATGAATATATTGGACAACAGCATATTTTAGGTAAAGGCAGACCTCTTAGAAAGGCAATAGAAAATGATAATATAGGTTCAATGATATTCTGGGGGCCTCCCGGTGTAGGAAAGACTACTCTTGCGATGCTTATTGCCACAATGACTCATGCAGATTTTCAGTCATTTAGTGCTGTAACATCTGGTGTGAAGGAAATAAAGGAAGTTGTTGAAAAAGCAAGACAGAATAAATGGGATAACATGAAAACTATAGTTTTTGTTGATGAAATACATAGATTTAATAAATCCCAGCAGGATGCATTTTTGCCACACGTTGAAAATGGAAATATAATTTTAATAGGAGCAACTACGGAAAATCCATCGTTTGAGATAAATTCAGCTCTTCTTTCAAGAGCTATGGTGTATATGTTAAAGGCGTTAAATGATGAAGATATAATAAAATTATTAAAAAATGCATTATCTGATCAAAGGGGTCTGGGAGATAAAAAAATAGAAATTTCTGAGGAAGTTTTAAATTATATTGCAGGATGCTCTAATGGTGATGCAAGAAGTGCATTAAATATTTTAGAAACGCTTGTTAAATCTGCTGATGAAGAAAATGATGTTATAAAGATTAATGAAGAAGTTGTAAAACAAAATATGCATAAGGATTTTGCACTATATTCTAAAAAAGGTGATGAACATTATAATATAATTTCAGCACTTCATAAATCTATGCGAAATAGTGACTGTGATGCAGCAGTTTACTGGCTGGCAAGAATGTTAGAAGCTGGAGAAAACCCACTTTATGTTGCACGAAGGCTTATAAGATTTGCATCTGAAGATATAGGCATGGCAGATCCAAGAGCTATGCAGCAGGCAGTTGCTGCATATCAGGCAGCTCATTATATTGGCATGCCTGAATGTAGTGTAAATCTGGCACAGGCAGTAATTTATTTATCTGTCGCACCTAAATCTAATTCTTTGTATACTGCATATGAACAGGCAAAAGAAGCTGCAAAGCAGACAGGCTCAGAACCAGTTCCAATAAATTTAATAAATGCAAGTAATAAATTTATGAAGCAGATGGGATTTGGGAAAGGATATGAATATGCCCATGATTATGAAGATAAAATTACTAATATGCAGTGTCTTCCAGACAAATTAAAGGATAGTAAGTTTTATATTCCTGGAAATCAGGGGGCTGAAAAGCGTATAAAAGAAAGACTGGATTATATTAAT
>CAZPRO010000213.1:0-2032 GCA_964588775.1 uncultured Clostridium sp. | reverse complement strand
TGTATATAAATAAAAATGGGGGAGAGGCGATTAAATATTGAAGTTAAATACTTCATTTATAATTGTTTCCCAAACATCAAGATTTATTCATATAAATATATATTTTTTAAAGTAAATAATCATATATAAAACAATTTTTATTATTAATCATTATTTATTTCTGTATATTCGGTTTGTATTATTTCATCATCTTTTTTAAGTTCATCAACAGGAGCATACTGTGTATTAACCTGTTCTTGAATTACAGATATATAGTCATCCATAACCCATCCTTTAGAATTGATATTACAGTCTAAAGGCAGAGATGCAAAATACCATGTTGTATCTTTAATAAGCACTTTTGCTAAAATAGTTGCATTTAAATCCTGCGAAGTTATATGGAGTACAGGTGAGATTGATGCTGGAAATAAGTAAACTTTTGAATTAGACTTTAAAATACCATTTGTATTTTCGCTATCTAAGAAATTTAGAGCTAAATTTTCTATGTCTAAAGCTTTTTTTTCTGAAACTACCTTTGATAGTTCACTATTAAGTAGATTTAATTTCAATTTTAATGAAGAAATTGTCTGTTCATATTTGTTAATTATATAATATCCTGCGATAATTCCTCCAATAAAAACTATAAGAAATAAAAAAAACAACATAATGACTCCCATAAATTATTAGTCTAGTATATAGTATATTTTTTTATCAACAAAACATGAGTAACTTGTGGACAAAAGTAAAGTGTTTTTTAAAATTGTGGATAAAAACAAGATTTGTATTTTGATATATAATAAGTATTAATATAAAATATTATTGAAATAGATAAATAACAAAGGAGGATGAATGGTGTTAAAAGAATTTGGACAAAAATTTTTAAAAGAAAAAATACTAAATGATGAGTTTTTAGACATAGTTCACAAAAATATGATGCCAATGAATGAACTGATGACATATTACCGATGTGCAATCATGGAAATTGAAACAAAATTTAAAGTATTAAATGAAGAATTTTCTTTACAATATGATAGAAATCCTATAGAAAGTATAAAAACAAGATTGAAATCACCAGAAGGAATTGTAAAGAAGCTGAAAAAGAAAGACATGCCTTTTTCTACTGAATCAATACAGGAAAACATAAGAGATGTGGCTGGAGTAAGAGTAATCTGTTCATTTCCAGAGGATATTTATATGCTGGCAGAGTGCTTATTAAATCAGGATGATATTACATTAATTGAAAAGAAAGATTATATAAAAAATCCCAAGAAAAGTGGTTATAGAAGTCTGCATCTAATTGTTGAAGTTCCGATATTTTTAAAAAGTGAAAAGCGATATATTAAAGTAGAAGTTCAGCTAAGAACAATAGCAATGGATTTTTGGGCGAGTTTAGAACATAAATTAAGATATAAGAAAAATATTAATGAATCAGAGAGTAGTTTGTTAGAACAGGAATTATATGAATGTGCAGAAATTAGTTCTGCATTAGATAGGCGTATGGAAGAAA
The DNA here is from genome assembly GCA_964588775.1 of uncultured Clostridium sp. Classification (GTDB taxonomy): domain Bacteria; phylum Bacillota; class Clostridia; order Clostridiales; family Clostridiaceae; genus Clostridium. The sequence goes on along the minus strand of CAZPRO010000213.1, from coordinate 546 downwards.
TACGAAACAGAATTGAAAATAAATTATAGTGCATATAAATCTTAGTTGCTTCACATAATATACTTGTGAAAAAACAAGGAGTGATTATATGGCTAATATAAATAAATTAGAGTTACAAAATCTTCGTCATTTAATTGGAGAACATTGTACAATTGAAAAGAAACTTAACTTCTATGCTGAACAATGTACAGATCAAACATTAAAAGATATGTTAAAGAAAGATGCACAGGATGCAAAAACAAATAAAGAAAAATTAATGACATTCTTAAATTAGGAGGTATGTGTGATGCAGGAAAAAGAAATGATAAGTGATTATCTTGGATGTTTAAATGCAAGTTTAGCAGGATACGGTGGAATAATTGCACAATGTGAAAATCAACAGTTACGTGAAACAATTCAGCAGATGAGAAATCAGGATGAAACAAGACAATATGCACTGTTTTTAAAGGCAAAAGAAAAGGGTTATTATATACCAGCACAGCCTGCAATACCTGAAGAAGTTGCAGCTGTAAAACAACAGTTATCTCAAGGATAATCATAATTTAA
>CAZPRO010000212.1:0-4148 GCA_964588775.1 uncultured Clostridium sp. | reverse complement strand
TTCTATACATATCTTATATTATTAATATGTATCATCTAAATTTATATAATATGTTTTATGAAATGCTATAGTCCAACATATTCTTACAACAAACTGTAACTAACTCAGTCATATAAAAATACTTGTCCATTTTTTATGATTAAAATGAGCTGCCATGAGTAAACTCATTATACTAATATTAACTAACATCTCGTAAAACTATATATGGCTTAATTTTAAAAGCCTCATCAAATAAAATTTTATATCTCCCTGCATATTTTGTCAACATAACACTTTAATAATTTAGAGTCTATTTTAAATTATAACTTTGACTCAAATAATAGTAGGTTTAAATTTTTTTATAAAAACATTTATAATGTAATAAAATATCCTATGCCTACCCTGCATTGATGTACATTTTCTTATGTACCTAAATAGTATTTATAGCTTTGTTGTGAAATAATTAACAATCCTGTGTTCAAAAAACCTATAAAACCACTCTTCTCCACTAATATTATTGCTCATATTAACATTTATTTATGCTAGGATTAGTATTTTTTAATTAAAGCTTATAACGTTGGTTAATTAGTCATAATTACTAATAGTTGCTATAATTATACTTTATTAAAAATCTTTTTTACAATTAAAATTGTATATGCTTGTTAATTTTTTGTCAAGTAAATTTTTTATTATTTGTGCAGTTTCTAATTTCATCATATAAAGCAGTTACAACTATTTTATTATCCTAATGCAACATCAAGTATCATCATAATAACAAATCCTATTGCAAATCCTATTGTAGATAAATTTGAATGTTTTCCTTTAGATGATTCTGGTATTAATTCTTCAACAACAACATATATCATTGCACCTGCTGCAAAGGAAAGTAAATATGGCAATATATTTATTATTCTCCTTGAAAAAACTATGGTTATTATTGCTCCAACTGGTTCTACAATCCCTGATAATGAACCATAAATAAATGCTTTGTTCTTACTAATACCATTGCTTCTTAAGGGCATTGAAATTATTGCTCCTTCAGGAAAGTTTTGGATTGCTATACCTATTGATAATGCTAATGCTCCTGCTAAAGTAATCATATTATTATGAGAAACAGCACCTGCAAATACGATTCCTACTGCCATTCCTTCTGGTATGTTATGAATTGTAACTGCCAAAATGAGCATTGTAGTATTCTTTAATTTATTTTGCTTAATACCTTCTGGTATATCAGTATCCAAATGTAAATGTGGAATTACATTATCTAGCAAAAGCAAAAATAAAATTCCAGCACTAAATCCTAATGAAGCTGGAATAAATGACAATTTTCCCATACTTCTGCTCATATCTATTGATGGAATTAATAATGACCATATACTGGCAGCTACCATGACTCCAGATGCAAAACCCAATAAAGCTTTATTCAGCAAAATACTCATCTCTTTTTTTAATATATAAACACAGGCTGCTCCTAATAATGTTCCTATAAAAGGAATCATTATTCCAATAAATACATTCATAATTTACCTCTCTCTACTCTATTTATCTAAAATATATCTCCAAAATCCCAAGAATTAAAAACATAATTAATATAGTTAATATTTTTCTTTTTACAAATTGATTCATATAATATCTCCATATTCTATCTCATATTTCCTTAACCATTCATAATTATTGAAGCTCTTTATACATATTTATATTATTTCCATAAAAAAATAACTTAACCATTATTTTATATAAAACTAAAATCTTATTGTATAGGGTGGAAAATCTATACAATAAGATTTCTTCTAACAACTTAAGTTGTTAGCTTGTTTAAATATACACCATACATATTTAAACAATTTTAAGGGAGTCTTTTTTGCATGTATTCATATGCATGTATTTACTTTTTTGTGTGGGATGCAAAAAAGCTTATTCAATTGATACTTATTCTCAATTAAATAGTAAACCATTTTTAGTCTTTTGTCAATATTTATTCTCAATACTCACTTTAAAAAGTAAATTTATTTATATGTTTAAAATCTTTTTAATTTTCACTTTGATTTTTCATCTACTTCTTGCCAATGCAAATTGTTTTAACCTTTCATTCATCCCTATAACTCTTCATTTGTATGAGCTCCACTTTTAACCATAATAGTATATGAGAAAAAATCCTTAACTCCTTTTAATCCTACTGAAACATATTCTTTTTACAAATACACGAAAATAATTTTCTTTCAAAAAATGTTTACAAAAATAGTTTTCATTGATATAGTTAAATATAAGATAAACAATAAAATGAAGGAAGGAGATAAATTGAAACAAGAAAAATCTCTTATTGATATTATTTATACTGAATATAACAATTTTTTTGAAGCAGAAAAAAAAATAGCAGATTATATTTTAAAAAATAGAGAAAAATTAATTGAAATGACCATTTCAGAATTGGCTGAATCAGCTGGAACAAGTGATGCAACAGTAACAAGATTTTGTAGAAAGTGTGGAATGAAAGGATTTCATCATTTGAAAATAACATTAGCTGGAGAATTAGTTGAATCCCAAAAGGAAAGTACTAAAGTTTCAGGCGATGTTAGTGAACAAAATATAAGAGAGTCCCTTAATAATATTCTTATTAATAAAATCGAGGAAATGAAACAAACTATTTCTTCAATAAATGAAAATAATTTAAAAGAAATTCTTCATTTACTACAAAGTGCAGGAACAATACAATTTGCCGCTGTTGGAAATACTATCCCTGTTGCATTAGATGGATGTTATAAATTTAATCAGATTGGAATTCCATCTGTTACAAATACAATATGGGAAACACAAATTGCATATACATATAATCTGACAAAAAAAGATGTTGTTATAGCCGTTTCAAATTCAGGAGCATCAAAAAGATTAATAGATATAGCAAAAATCGCCAAAGAAAAAGGTGCAGCGACAATAGCAATAACAAATAGTGAAAGATCTCCCTTGGCAAAGATATGTAAATATCATATAAAGACAGCAACAAGAGAAAAATTATTTTTAGATGAATACTATTTTTCAAGAATTTCAGCCATAACTGTAATTGAAATTTTATATCTTTTTCTTACTGTTGGAAAAAGCCATGTATATAGTAATTTAAGCAGACATGAACAGTCAATAGCTGATGATAAAGTATAGAACAATAAAGATTAATTTATATAAACAGAGAAGAATGAAAATGTTAAAGAGAAAATGTGCAAAAGAAGCATTAAAATATATAAAAGATAATTCTGTTATTGGACTTGGTGGAGGAACAACTATTTCATATCTTGTTTCTTATATTAAAGAAGCTGGTCTAAATGTTAAGGTAGTTACACCTTCATAAAAAACTCTGCATTGAACACGAAAGGTAGGTTATGTCTTATGAATAAAGAATATAAAATACTAAATAACGGAGTAAAAATGCCTTCTATAGGATTTGGAACATATAAATCTGGCAATGATGAGGACACAGAAGAAATAGTAAAGTATGCTTTAAAGGCTGGATACAGACAAATTGATACAGCTTCATTTTATGGAAATGAAATTGGAATTGGAAATGGAATAAAAAAGAGCAATGTTAAGAGAGAAGAAATTTTTCTAGTAACAAAACTTTGGAATGATGATCATGGATATGAAAAAACTATTAAAGCCTTTAATAAATCATTAGAAAATCTTCAGGTAAAATATATAGATTTATATCTTATCCACTGGCCAAACAAATTAAATGCTGAAACATGGAAAGCTTTTGAACACCTTTATAAAACTGGAAAAGTAAAAGCTATTGGTGTATGTAATTTCAAAATTGGTCATTTGGAAGAACTAAAGAAAACTGCTACCATAATTCCTATGGTAAATCAGGTTGAACTTCATCCTCAGAATACTAAGAATGACATGTTGGATTATTGCAATAAAAATAATATTCAATTAGTAGCTTGGAGTCCTATAATGCGAGGCAGAATATTTTCAAATGAACTAATGATAAACTTATCTGAAAAATATAATAAAACAATTGCACAGATAGTATTGAGATGGCATATACAAAGAGGCATTATTCCAATACCAAAATCATCAGATGAAGGAAGAATAAAAGAAAACTTTCATATTTTTGATTTTGAAATTTCAAAAGAAGATATGGATGTTATAAGTTTATTAGACAAAGGCTATGATGCTTC
>CAZPRO010000211.1:0-4173 GCA_964588775.1 uncultured Clostridium sp. | reverse complement strand
TTTTAATATATTTTTTGGAAAAGCTTATAAATTGGGATATCTTTAGATTTGAAGACAGAGTAACACCAACCAGAGTTTGCAACAAGCCTATAAATAAAACCATTCATTTTATCAGGAGAAGTGAATATGTTTTCAGTTTGAGTACAGTTAGAAGTATTTATTGCTTGTGCTAGGGTTTCAAATGCTTTGCATAAAGATTCTGCATGAATTGAAGTTTTTAAATCAGATAAATGACTTAGACATTCACCACCTCCAATTGTTATTCCAAATTTCCATGTTATTCCTGATCTTCTACAGAAGTATTTCAACATATCAAGGGCATGTCTGCATTGAGAACCTTCATAAAAACCACAATTAATAATCCCATAAACATTAATTGTTTTTTTAGAAGTATTTTTTAAGTGAGCTTCTAACAAAGATAATAATTTAAGCATGTTGCTTGGATAAGTATCTGCATATAGAGGAGACACTATTATGATTGTATCATTATTAAGAATATCTTCTATGAGACATTCATCTTTAACTGCTTTAGTAGCATAATATTTAGTTACATTTATATTATCATTTAAGCTTTTTGAAAATTCATTTATGAAAAAATCACTATTACTTTTATTATTAGCTTTTGGGCTGCCATTTAAAAAACATAAATTATTCATATTATATTACTCCTCTTTTATATGATATTTTTTAAGACCTTTGAAACATCACTGAGACTATCCGCTATGTGACACTCATAGTTATTGCCTGAACCAAAGTTTATAGCATTACCTAGAGATATCTGTCTGAATGTTTCTTTTTCATCGTCTTCAATATTTTCGCCATAACCAATAAAAATTAATTTTGGAATTCTATTCTTGTATCTTATTGTATGATGTGTTTCATTATGATAATTTCTCAAAAAAGGAAGCAGAAAACCAATAGAACGTTCTATAACATTTTTTATATATGAACTGTAGCATCCATATTTAATTTCTGAAATAACTATAAATAAATTGCTTTCTACAATGTATTTTGGCATTAATGTGTAGTCATCATTAATACAGCATTTACCTGGAGTTTTGATCCAGCATTTAAAACATCCACAGCAGGGATGAATATTTTTCATTTCTTTAGAAATTATTTTTGTATTTTCAGGTAAATGAAGTGAAAGTGAATTGAAGTTTTCAAGTGATAAGTCGTGAAGTAAAAGCATATTTTAACACCCTTTCTTAAAATGAAAAATGTTTACGATGTAAACTTTAATATAATATTACCACTTTATGTTTACAGTGTCAACATAAAGTGGTAATATTATTACAAGATTAAAAATATAAGGTTAAACAAAATTAATGAAAAGAGGGTACAAATTGAGTTTAGATAAATATCATCATGGTGATTTAAAAGAAGAGTTAATAAAAAAAGGAATAATACTTTTAAATGAAGGTGGAAGTAAAAATTTTTCAATGAGAAAATTAGCAGCATCATGTAATGTAAGTCATGCAGCTCCATACAAACACTTTAAAAATAAAGAAGAAATAATTTCAGCAATTATGCAGTATGTTTTGAAGGAATTAACAGAATCATTAAAAGAAATAGAAGAATTATATAAAGATAATCCAAGGTTATTATCAATTGAACTGGGAAAACAATATGTTAAGTTTATGGTAGAAAATCCTGATTATTTAAAAATTCTATTTTTAGGTGATTTTGAAACTAAAATAACTATAGATAATGGGGATATTGATTCTGAATATGAAGCTTTCAATATACTAAAAAATAATGCTATTCGTGCTTTTAAAATGAATGGTATAAAAGAAGAAGAATATGCACGTAATATTGTAGCTATGTGGTCTATGGTTCATGGTATTACAATTATGCTTGTTAATAAATCTATAATTTATAATGGTGATGTAGGAACATTTGTTGAAGAAATTTTAAGAAATAATTTGAAATTGTTTATTGTATAAAAAATCTTGATAAAAGGTTCTATAAAAATTATAATATTAAATGTAATTAGAAAGGTATATAATTGCAATTTAAAATGAAATTACTAATAAATAAGAAACAGTACTACTGTTTCTTAAATTTTTCAAAATTTAAAGAAAGATAACATTGAAATAAATCAATGTTAAAAATAAAGGTGGCATTTATGAACTTAATACATGAAACTATAGCAAAAGAATTAAGAATAAAGTTATCACAGGTAGAAAATGTTGTTGAATTATTAGATGGTGGAAATACAGTACCATTTATATCAAGATACAGAAAAGAAGCTACAGGAGGACTTTCTGATGAAGTGTTAAGAAAGCTTTCTGAAAGACTTACTTATTTAAGAAATTTAGAAGAAAGAAAAGCAGATGTAAAGAGACTTATTGAAGAACAGGGAAAGCTTACAGAAGAATTGTCTAAAGCTCTTGATATAGCAGTTACGTTAACAGAAGTTGAAGATATTTACAGACCATATAAGCCAAAGAAAAGAACAAGAGCAACTATAGCAGTTGAAAAAGGATTAAAACCTCTTGCACAATTAATTATGGAAGGTTCATTTAATGGTGATTTAAATGAAGAAGCATCTAAATATATAGATGAAGAAAAGAAAGTTTTGAGCATTGAAGAAGCTGTTACTGGAGCACTTGATATAGTAGCAGAGGCAATTTCTGACGAAGCTAAGTATAGAAAATATATAAGACAGCTTGTTATAAGAGAAGGAAATATTCAGTCAAAAGGTTCAAGTGAAGAACCTACACCATACGAAATGTATTATGATTATGAAGAAGCAGTAAATAAAATACCACCTCATAGAATACTTGCTATTAATAGAGGAGAAAAAGAAAAGGTATTAACTGTAAAAATAACTATGAGTGAAGATAAAATTATAACTTATCTTGAAAAAAATATTCTTACAGGAAAATCAGCTTTGGATGAACAATTAAAATTAGCTATAAGAGATTCTTTAAAGAGGCTTATTTATCCATCAATTGAAAGGGAAATAAGAAGCGAACTGACTGATATTGGTGAAGAAGGTGCAATAAAAATATTTAAAGAAAACTTAAAAGCATTACTGCTTCAGGCACCAATAAAAGGCAAAGTTGTTATGGGATATGATCCAGGCTTTAGAACAGGATGTAAGATTGCAATATTAGATGAAACAGGAAAATTTTTAGATAATACTGCAGTATATCCAACTGTTCCTAAAAAAGATATTGAAGGAACAAAGAAAACTTTAAAAGCCCTTATTGAAAAATATAATGTAGATGTTATTTCTCTTGGAAATGGTACTGCGTCAAGAGAATCAGAAGAAGTTATTTCTGAAATGATAAAAGAAATTAAAAATGAAACTGGACGTGAAGTTTCATATGTAATAGTTTCTGAAGCTGGAGCATCAGTATATTCAGCATCAGAATTGGGAACAAAGGAATATCCTGATTTAGATGTAACTGTAAGAGGCGCAATATCAATAGGAAGAAGACTTCAAGATCCATTGGCTGAACTTGTTAAGATAGATCCCAAGGCAATTGGTGTTGGCCAATATCAGCATGATGTTACACCAAAGAAACTTGAGGAATCTTTAGCTGGTGTTGTTGAAGATTCTGTTAATACTGTTGGAGTAGATTTAAATATAGCAACACCATCACTTTTAACATATATTTCAGGAATAAATGCAGCTATTGCAAAAAATATAGTTGATTATAGAGAAGAAGTTGGTAAGTTTACATCAAGAAAGGAACTTTTAAAAGTTAAAAGACTTGGACAAAAAGCATATGAGCAATGTGCAGGATTCTTAAGAGTATCTGAAAGTAAAGAAGCTCTTGATAATACATCTGTTCATCCAGAATCATATACTGCTGCCAAAAAGCTTATTTCGGTTCTTGGATATGATAGTAGTGCCTTAAAAAATAATAAATTAGGTGATATTGATGCAAAAGCAGAAGAATATGGTTTAGCTAAATTAAGTTCAGAATGTGAAATTGGTGAAATGACCTTGAAAGATATCATAAAAGAACTTAAAAAACCAGGAAGAGACCCTAGAGAAGAAATGCCAAAGCCTATTTTAAAAACAGGTATAATTGAAATGAAGGATTTAAAACCAGGCATGGTTCTTAATGGAACAGTAAGAAATGTTGCTGATTTTGGTGCATTCATAGATATAGGAGTTCATCAGGATGGTCTTGTTCATAAGAGTCAGATGGCAGA
>CAZPRO010000210.1:0-4237 GCA_964588775.1 uncultured Clostridium sp. | reverse complement strand
TTTCCCACTTTTTTCTTTCCACAAATCTACCCATAAAGAATGCAAATATTCCAACTCCAATTCCTGTCTGTACACAGAAAATAAGACTTTCAATTTCTCCTGGAAGTTCTCCATCAATCCATGTTTCCATAACAGGAGTAAACCATGGTTCATATCCTCCATTTATTTCTTCAATAACCTGACTTCCTGCATCATCTGAACCGCCAAATTCTGCTCCCTTTAATGCAAAAAGAGGTACTACAATCATAAGGGCTGAAACTATTAGTAATGTAATAACAATATTTCTGTTTTTACTCATTTTATTTTACCTCCTTAAAAAATCCAATGGTGTCTAATTCAGATTTTGCATATGTTTCAAGTCCTATTACAACAATTACTGTAAGTATACCTTCAAGTATGGCAAGTGGAATCTGAGTTGTGGCAAAGACTCCTAAAAATTTCATAAGAGATGCAGTTACTCCTCCTTCTGCTGATGGATATGCTGCTGCAAGCTGAAAACTTGTTATACAATAAGTAAATAAATCTCCTAAAGCTGCTGCTAAAAATACAGATATTTTTCTATTTACCTTTAATTTTGTACATGATTTATATAATACATAAGATAAAATAGGTCCCCCTATAGCCATAGAAAAAGTATTTGCTCCAAGGGTTGTAAGACCTCCATGTGCTAATAATATGGCCTGAAATAATAAAACTATAATACCTAAAACGCTAACTGCAAAGGGCCCAAATAATATGGCTCCAAGTCCTGTTCCTGTCATATGTGAACAGCTTCCTGTTACTGATGGAATCTTTAAGGATGATAATACAAATATGAATGCTCCTGACATGGCAAGTATTGTTAAAGTTCTTCTGTTTTCATCAACTCTCTTCTTTATAGCCATAAATCCAGCTGCTAAAAAAGGAATACTGATTACACTCCATGCAATACAATATTTAGGCGAAAGATATCCTTCCATAATGTGCATGGCATTTGCTGCTGGTGCTATGGCAAACAATATTGCCAATATAACAGTAGCTTGTACAATTTTGTTGTTTTTCTTCATTTTTCTTCTCCTTTCAAAATAAAAAAGACACCTGAATTTAATGATTCCCACTCATTAAACTGGCATCAGAAATTAATCCATTTCTTATATACTTTTAGAAACAGACTTGCACAGCCTTAGTCATCGCTCGTAACTAAAGCTTTTTCCGTATAAAAGGCAGGTCTTCTGACTCTGAAATCATTATTATATCTTGTCTTCCCAGTTTCCCAGTGACTATTCTTAAGATATAATTCCTTCATCACAGCGGCGGGACCGTAAAGGATTTTCACCTTTTTCCCTATTATCCTGCGGAGAACACAGGCACCTTTTATATTTATATTTTTAAACAAGGTTAATTGTATAATAAATATTCATATTTTGTCAACTTAATACAATTTAACTCTAATAAATAGACTTTTTATTTAAATATGTTCTTCCAGCATCTTTTTGAATTGTTCTATATTCCTTGGATAAATATTTTTATTTTCTATAAGCTTCTTATCTACTATACTTTCATAAATATCAAGCATTACAGGTCTTTTCAAATTTGATGCCTTTAGTATTTTCTCGTCCTTAAATACAATTAAAGGCTCATCATCAGCAATAATTTCACCTTTGCAGAATACTATTATTCTGTCTGCCCATCTATAAGCAAAATCTACATCATGAGTTGAAACAATAAGAGTTTTTCCTTCGTCAGACAATTTTTCAAGAACTTCTTCAAGCATTTGTGCATTTAAAGGATCCAGTGCAGCTGTGGGTTCATCAAAAACAATAACTTCACTTTTCATGGCTATTATATCTGCAATACTTACCCTTTTCTTTTCTCCACCACTTAAATAATGAGGGGGTCTCTCTTTAAATTCACTTATATTCATATATGCAAGAGCTTCTTCAACTCTTTCCTTTACTTCATCTTTGGGTAATTTTAAATTCATAGGTCCAAAAGATACTTCTGCAAGAACTGTAGATGCTATTATTTGATTATCTGCATCCTGAAATACTATCCCTACATTTTTTCTAAGTTCATTAATATTTTTTTCAGTAATTTCTTTATTTTTATAGATAATCTTTCCTTTATTAGATTTCAAAACACCATTAAGGTTTAGGAAAAAAGTTGATTTTCCTGCTCCATTAGAACCTAATACTGCCACCTTTTCTCCTGTGTAAATATTAAGATTAATATTTTTTAAAGCTTCCTTTTCATTATCATATGAATAGGTTAAATTTTCTATTTTCAAAATAATATTTTTATCTTTCTTCATATTATCACCTGCCCCATCTAGTTAATACTGAAATCCCAATTAAAATTGAAAAATATAATACAAACATAAAAATTTGTTTAAAAGTAACAGCTTTTTCTTCTTCTAAAAATAACATTTCACCATTATAGCATCTTGATTCCATTGCATTATAATATGAATTAGCTTTTTTTAATGAAACAATTAAAAGATTTCCAGCAGTACTTCCAAAAGAATAACAAGCAGTCTTAAAATCAATATATCCCAGCCTTGATTGAGCAGAATTCTTCATTTTGCACTGAACATCCATAATAATAAATATAAATCTATATATCATATTCATCAGTTCAATTATTATTTTAGGAACATGGACTTTTCTCAATACAGAAATAATTTCACTTGCAGGAGTTGATAAAGTCATCATATACATAGAACTTATTGCTCCGAATGCCTTTAACATAAGATTTATTGTTTTTAATATATTTTTATCAGATGTATAAATATAAAACCAATGACAGTTTAAACTATACTGTCCTAATGGGCTAAAAGATATACCTAAAGCAATAGCTATACTCCCCATAATCATAAATGCAATTGGTATTTTTAATAATGATATGTATTGGTGAATACTAATCCCTCCAAAATATACAGTTATTACTCCCATTGTAACTATTGTTACTATTGATACATACGGATTATCAGCAATAATACAGAATAGCAGCGTTAAAAATGCCAGCAGCACCTTATATAATGGATTCCAATTTCTAATTTTTGAAATATAAGAATAATAATCAATTGAATATATTCCATCATGTCTATGGTTATGTTCCTCTGAATCATTAATTGTATAGAAAGTTCCAATAAGCATAATTATGAAGGCCAGAATAAACAACTTAGAAGCTATGTCCTTAAACATAAAAAAAGATACTATTGAACCTATAAATGGAGCTGACGCATAATATACACTTGTTTTAGCTGCACCCAGATTTCTCTGAGCATATATATATAACATTATACTTAATCCATATGCAAAAAAGCCCAATATAAGAGCATATAATATAAATACTGTCATGGTTTTATTAAGTTTTTCACCTATAATAATTGAAATAATCAAAGAACCACAGCCTGAAAAAAAGCCTTTAATCTGCACAATTTCAATAGGATTCTTACTAGAAAGTTCTTTAGTACAATTGTTTTCTATTCCCCAGCATATACATGCCACTATGACAAATATAGATCCCATAGAAAATCTAAAGCTTTCACTGCTTTCTATTGATAAAATTATACTTGCTAAAGTAACAAGAATTATGCCCTTCCATAATATTTTAGATATTTTTTCCTTAAAAAATATACAGGCTATTACGGCAGTAGTAACAATTTCAAAATTATTCAAAAGTGAAACATTAGCAGCTGTTGCATACTTTAAACCATACATTAAAAATATTGGTGCCATAATATCAAGAATTATCATACTTAAAACATAAGGAAAATCTTTTTTTGATAATGTCTGTTTATTTTCATTATTTTTATTCCTACTGCTCTGAAAAATCCTTAAAACAGTTAATCCAATTCCTGCTCCAAGATATAAAAATCCAGCCATAGCTGCAGCAGGAATCTTATTAAGAAGTATTTTTGATAAGGGTGAATTAACAGAATATAAAACAGCAGCTAAAAAAGCACAATAGCATGCTGTTACTTTGTTTAATTTCATTTTTTCAAATCACCTTCCTATTTAATAAATTTATTTATAGCATCATTAAGATCTTCAAGAGTTTTTTTATCCCCTGTCTCAACTGCATCAATTACGCAATGCTCAATGTGATCTTTAAGAATAATCTTGCCAAGATTATTAATTGCAGTACGAACTGCTGCAATCTGAATAAGAACTTCACTGCAATCCCTATCTTCTTCTATCATTTTTTTTATTCCTTCCATATGTCCTATTGCTCTGGACATTCTGTTTAAAACCTG
>CAZPRO010000209.1:0-4238 GCA_964588775.1 uncultured Clostridium sp. | reverse complement strand
TTCCAAATTAGGACTAGTAGCTTAAATTTTTCCTATTTACTGCACAAGTCTAGTATTTTATTAAATTGACTACAATATAATTATATGATAGTATAACTAATATTGTAGGTAATTACCAAGTAAAGAAAGGATAATTTAATGAATAGTAATAAAGAAAGGACTAAAAATATAAATAAGGGAATAATTTGTATTGTATTATCAGCATTTGGATTTGCTATGATGTCAGCATTTGTAAAAATGGCTGGAGATGTTCCGTCATTTCAAAAAACCTTTTTTAGAAATATAGTTTCTGTTGTGGTTGCTGGTTTTATGGTATATAAAAATAAGGGCAGCTTTTTTGGAAAGCCACAAAATCAAAAGCTGCTTATTATGAGGTCTTTGTTTGGAACATGTGGAATATTATTTAATTTCTATGCCATTGACAGATTGGTATTGTCAGATGCTAATATGCTTAACAAATTAAGTCCATTTTTCTCAATAATTTTTGCAGCTGTTTTTTTAAAAGAGAGGATGAATGGTAAGCAAAGTACTATTGTAGTTACTTCTTGTGTTATTGCATTTGTTGGAGCCTTATTCATATTAAAACCAGCCTTTAATTTAGAAATAGTGCCATCTATTTCAGGGTTTTTAAGCGGCATGAGTGCAGGAGCAGCCTACACTTGTGTAAGAGCATTAGGAAAAAAGGAAGAAACAAATACCATTGTATTCTATTTTTCTGCATTTTCTAGTATGGTAACATTTCCTATTATGTTGTTTTTATACAAATCAATGGCTCTCATTCAGCTTGTTTATTTAATATTAGCAGGAATATTTGCAACATTAGGACAATTTGGTATAACAATGGCATATAGTTTTGCTAAACCAAATCAAATATCCATATTCGATTATACTAATATTATATTTTCAGCAATTATAAGTTTTGTGTTTTTTGGAACATTGCCAGATTTTTTTAGTATACTTGGATATATTCTTATTTTTGCAGCATCCTTAAGAATTTTTATTTTTAATAGAAAGGAACAATAAGAAAGATCTGTTAATTAATTATGCAGATCTTTTTGTATATATCTGTATATTAATAAAAATTTGAAGTATAATTAAAATAAATTATAAATAGCAGTTGATAAGTTTTTATTTTAGAGGAGAAAGTATATGTTATTTAAAAAAGAAATAGAAATTGAAAAAATAAATAAAGATGCTGTTTCGATAAATTACAGAAAAGCTGTGAGAGCTGTAGTTATACAAAATAATAAAATTCTTATGGTTCACTCCAAAAATAATGATTATAAATTTCCAGGAGGAGGGGTTAAAAGAAGGGAAGATAAAATTTCAGCATTAAAAAGGGAAATTGAAGAAGAAACTGGATATGTATGTAAAAATGTTGGCAGCTGTATAGGAATAGTTGTTGAAAGAAGTATGGACAGATATGCTGAAAATAAGGTTTTTAAAATGATTTCTACATACTATTTAGCTGAAGTTTATGACATATGTCATAAACAGAGATTAGATGCTTATGAAAGAGAATTAGAATTTAAACCAGTTTGGATTTCTATTGAAGAAGTTATAGAAAATAATAGTCGCATTATAAACAATAGACCTAGCAACATGGCTAATTGGATTGAAAGGGAAACTTATGTTTTAAAAGAAATACAAACAGGATTAAAAAAAGGACTAATTAAATTGCCTGGGAAATAATGTGAAGAAAGTGGTGTGGAGATGATTTATTCATTAACAAATGGGGAAGCTACATCAGATAGTTATTATTACAACTTAAAAATTGTAACAGAGGTTTTTGTAAAAGAAGCATATCCAATAGCATCTAATTATGTAGAACAATTTATGAGATATATTAAAAAACAAAAAATAGAAGAATTGCGCAGTAAAAAAGAATATTTTATAGAGTTTATAATGATAAATGTTTTTATTAATGATTATAAATCCAAGCTTAAAGTATGGCATGTGTTATTATTTCCCTGTTTTTTTATGTTAAATAAATTGCGAAGAGGAAAACTGAAGAAAGTTTCTGATAAAATGAGAGGAATTTTAAATTATCATATTTTGTATAAAGTTCATAAGAAAAGTTTAAAAATAAAAAATATTAATAATCTGCTTATATGGCTAAGTGAATGTGGTGATTTTAAAGAAGAAGTATTAAGGATGAAATCTTGGAATAAGTTTCTAAAAGGGCAAAATAACTTTGAGAATTTTATAATCACAGGAGAGAGATGTTTTAAAATTTTAAATGAAGTAGGGGATAAATATTTAAAGAATTATGTTAAAAATATAGGTGAATATTTAAACACTTTTGAAAAGGATCATTATGAAAAGGAAGATATTATTTATTGCAGCAAATCTATTAGCCAGTACTATTTTAATATGATATGCAGCGAAATAATGAATAATGTTTACAAAGAAGCTTTTCTAAGCAGAATTAAGAAATATGTATTCGTACCAGCATGTATGAGAATAAATCAAAATGGCTGTAAGGCTGAGAAGAAAAGTAATGGTTATATATGTTCTGCATGTTCAAATAACTGTAATGTTAATGAATTAACAAGGACTGGAATTGAAAAGGGGTTTGAGGTTTATATAATTCCTCATGAAAGTGATTTATCTAAAGTTAAAAATAGTAATAATGAAGGTATAGGCATTATAGGAATTGCATGTATTTTAAACCTTGTAAGTGGAGGGTTTAAAGCTCTTAGGCTGGGTTTTACTCCTCAATGTATAGTACTAGACCAGTGTGGATGTTCAAATCATTGGCTCAGAAAATTTGAAATGACTTCTATTAATAAACATAGAATTAATGATATTTTGAGCGTTTAAATAGAGTTTAATGTAAAAAAATCAAAAATATCATCCCTAATATGAAAAAAATGCTTGCAAAAAGGCTGGAAAGACTTTATTATATTAATATAATATGAATTGTTTATGTTTTAAATTTAATATATCGCAATGGTGCGTATCAATATGTTTTATTGGTGCGCTTTTTTGCGTATTTTAAGGAGGAATTACCATGGATAAAATTGATTATAAAATAATAGAACTGTTACAGCAGAATGCAAGATATCCCTTAAAACACCTTGCAGAACAGGTTTATCTTTCAACTCCGGCAGTATCTTCAAGAATAGAAAAGCTTGAAGAAGCAGGAATTATAACTGGATATACAGCTAATATTGATCAAGGGAAACTGGGGTATAATATTAAAGCATTTATTAATTTGGAAGTATCTCCAAAACAAAAGTCAGAATTTTATCCTTTTATAAAATCATGTCCTAATGTTTTGGAATGTAACTGTGTTACAGGAAAATTTTCTATGCTTTTAAAGGTGGCATATCATACAACAGAAGAACTTGATGCATTTATAAATGAAATACAGAAATTTGGTAATACCGAAACTCAAATAGTTTTTTCAACAGCTGTAGAGCATAGGGGAATCCATTCAACTATTGAAAATGAGTTTTTGTTAAAAAAAGCTAAATAGTAAGGTATATGTTTCTTAAGCTTATCATATTATTATAGTGGCAAAACGGATAATTATTTATTATATAAGTAATTAATGTGGAGGTAGTTGTTTGTGGGAGAATATGAAGAAAAGCTTAATGAAAATAAAAAAATAATTCTTAGAAATATTGCACAGGGAAAAGAATCAGGACTTAAGAAAGTTTCAGCCGTATTTGCAATAAGTGACAGAGATGAATTAAGAAAAAACATGATATCAGATTTGGCTATGTGGCTTATTAGTTCAGGATATAGAGTATCACTTAAAGAGGGAGAACTAAAAATACTGATTATAGAATGGGAAAATGAATAAAATAATTATTAGTAGAACAGAGATGTACAGAATTAGGTCTAATAATATCTCTGTTTTTTTGTTGCAGTTTTGTATGCATATTATTTCAAACTATATTTGGATTTTTTTATTGTTGGTTTTTCAGCATATTAAAAATATAGTTCCATTGTTAATATTTTTAATTAGCAATGATATAATTGTATGTAGCAGTTTTTTTAGGAATGACACTATGCAAAAATTCTTAAATTATTAATATATTTTAAAAATTCTAAAGATAAACTCACATGTTAACTTAGAAAAGAATTTATAAATAAATTTTTAAGAAGGTGATTAATTGTTTGAAAAGTTATCATTTTACTATCCTCTTACCTGTGATCCAATGTGTATTAGAAACGGTATTTTAGAAATTATGCCTAGAAATATTCTTAAACCTTATATAAGATGTTTT
>CAZPRO010000208.1:0-4251 GCA_964588775.1 uncultured Clostridium sp. | reverse complement strand
TATTATATCCTAAACAGCTTTCCTCAAACAACATTTTCATTACTTTATTTAACTAATTAAAATTATTTTAAAAAGTATATATTTATACCATGAATTTAGTTATGGGATAAAACCAGAAAAGAAGAGACAGGCAAAAAAAATTTAAATTTTAGTTGCATGTCTCTTCTTTTCAGTGCTTTACCACCTGACTATAAATTACCCTTGTTCATATATGTCCTGAATAAACTTTTCAAAATTTTCACGCTGCTCGTGTTTATTGCCATTATAAATTATTTTTTCAGTTAAAGCTGCATTTAACTTTTCCGGATTTAAACTTCTATCTTCTATATATTCTCCATTTTCATAACAATCTCTGAGTTTTGTTCCTATAGTTAAGAGAGCTTTATAGTGAATTCCATTTGAAAATCCTCTATATTTATTTTCGTCAGTATCTCTTCTTTTACTAAAAAATAGTGATTTTGCAAGCCATCCTCTTCCTGCTTCACTATGCCTTGTTGTATGCTTTAAAACATGATTAATATATTGTGTAAATTCAACAAACTTTCCATCTATTGTTTTTATTCCTACTATGGGATACCACAATCCTTCTACCTTTCCACTATTATTTCCTGAAGATCTGAAATAAGCAAGTGTCACTCTTTCTTTTCCATATTCATATTCTATGTCTACATCAATAAGTCCAATCATTCTAAATGGCTTTTTTCCGTATACATTTGCTCTAAAACTTTCGGGATATATAGCCACAATTTTTTTTTCAAATGACATAAAACAATCCCTCCTTGTATAACCTTTATCTTTAGGAATAAACCATACAGCTTTTTTACTGTATGGTCTATTTTAAATTATATTTCTAATTATATTTAATTCATTTCTAACTTCTTCATTAGAAACAAATTTTTCTTCTAAACCCATAAGTCTTTTTAAAAACAATTCTTCTTCCATTGTTAAATCTAATTCTTCATACCACGGTTTTTCTTCTGCTTCCATATTATTACTTTCAAATGATGAATAATACAGATGAATCAGGAAATCTCCAAGATACCAGTAGTCATTATCTTTTGTATATTTCTTATTGTCAATAAATCTTGCTAGTCCAAAATCTATAAGGGCTAGTTCTTTATTTTCTTTTACTATAACATTTGGGAGACGTATATCACGGTGTACTATATTTTTCTTATGGAGAATTTCCATTAGTTTCAAAAGTTTTTCTGCCACATTATATATTTCTTCTTTTGTATATTTTATCCCATCTTCTGCTAAATAATCATAAAACACACGGCCTTCCATATATTCTAAAATATATCCTTCTCTATACTTGTCTCTAAAGTTTCCTATAAATTTAGGAAATTCTGGATTATCTAAGGATTTTAGTATCTTTTTTTCATAAAAAAGCTTTTTTCTTGTGTCTTTTAACATTTTCTTCTTTAGCTGCTTAATAACAACCTTTTCTTTAGATTTATTTTCTGCCATATATGCAATTCCATATCTGCCTTCACCAATTATTTTGATGATTGAATACTCATTTACTTTCTCGTGTTCTCTATAATATCTGTCCATATTACTTCATCGCTTTCAGTAAAATTGTTTCAATATATCTTCTTAACTTTTGTAAACTTAATATCTTCCATATCCATTAGGTGATTTCTTGTGATTTTTACAGTTTGATTTTTCGCAGTCATCATAGGATTTTTTATTTTTTCTGCATCTTGATTTATCATAATCATCATCACATGATTTACTATATTTTTTGCTGTTTGATTTATCATAGTCATCATCATATGATTTGTTATGCTTTCTTCCATTTGATTTACCATAGCTTCTTCCATTTGATTTTTCTTCATCACTATATGATCTGCTATATGGGCTATAGCTTGATGATTCATCATCTTTTGAATAACTGCTCATATACTGACTTGAAACGCTGCTATTTGATGAACTTGCATATCTTTTATAACTGTCTGATCTTCTTTGGCTTGAATATTTATCTGAAGATTTCCCATTTGAACTTGATTTATACCATGATTTTTCATCATATGAATCACTCTTAGATATGCTTCTTGAATTGTCATATTCACTTTCTGAACTATGGCTATATCTCTTTTTATAACATTTTACTTTATAATAATTATGACCTTTGCATGATTGTTTTCTATAATAATTCAATTACCAACACCTCTTTACAGATCTTCTGCTCATATTTAAGAATTTCTTAATTCTTAATACATACTATTCCATATAGCCATGTTGTGTTACATTTTTTTATTATGAAAAGTATTCTAAAATTAATTTATTCTTCAGCCATAACACTCTTTATTGTATTAATAGCAGCAATTCCATCAGCTCCTGCTTTAACAGCTTCTATGGCAGTTATCTCCATATTAGTAATATTAAGAGTCATCTTTGCTAATATTGTAAGTTTGCTTCCTTTTCTTGTAGCTTTAGTATATCTTGCAGCAAGTTCTGGGTCTGTACCAACATCACTTCCCATTGCTTCTTTTGTCATATAATGTATTAAATATACTTCTTTTAAAGAAATCAACAAACATTTTTTATATTTTTTTGTATAACTGGTCTATATATAAAAAAAAGAACTGTCCACTAATATTTAGAGTGCAGTTCTTTAACTTTATATTAATTTTGTGATTTTAAATATTTTATATATTCTTCTGCAAATTTTATGGTTTCATTATTAATGGTACTTATATCATCGCCTGATATACTATAATTAATCCCTTTATATGTAAAACATATATATTTATGCACTTTAGTTCCATTAGGTCTTTCAGTATCTATGTCTTCAATTCCAGAAATTAAACCTTCACTATTCCTAATAACTTTCTTTTTGTAATCTGCTGTTTTTGTAAAACATATAGTACAATCAACATCATCAATTTTTATTGATCTTTCTACTGAATACTTGTATTTACTTTTAGTCTGACCCACAGAAAAAATCTTTATATTCTCAAGATTTTCTGAAGAACAGTACATAGACAAAAGTGTTGATTTTACATCATATTTCTTTTTTAAATTATTGACAGTATCTATATAATTTGTTGAATTGTTTATTTGATTTGACACTTTATTTTCATCTTTATATTGAACATTCAAAACGGATAATCCTGGAACTGGCATATCACATGCTTTGGTATATTTTCCAATTGAATCAGGCTGCACAATTTCAAATCCAAGTATTTTCTCAATTTCATTTTTATTTTCATCGGTTAATTTTATTGAACAGTTAACATTTGTGGTATCTGAATCTTTCATTTCAATTATATTTCCATTACTATTTAATCCAAAGAAAGTTTTTACAGCAGCTCTGGCACTTGGTAAAGAAACCATAGTACCTCCTAATAAAGCAATACTTAAAGACGCTGCACATATAATTTTTTTCATATCTTTTTTTATAACATACTTCTCCTTATTTTTTAATATTAAATTCTTATTCCATGCATTTTCAAACATATCTTTTGGAACATCTAAATTTTGTAATTTTTCCTGTATACACTTTTCAATATTTTTATCAAATTTATCTTTCATTTGCAAATGCCCTCCTGTTTTCAAATATAAAATCATTAGATTGGGTAAGTTCTTTTTTTAATACATTTCTTGCATAATAAAGCCTTGACCTTATTGTTGCATTAAAGCTGCCTGTAATTTTAGCAATCTCTTCTGTAGTCATACCATGATAATAATAAAGAATAATTACTGTTCTTAAATTATGACTCAGTTTATCTATTGCACTATTTAACATAAATCTGTTGTCAATTCTATCAATTTCATCCTTACTGTAATTATTTATGTCATACAAAAGATTCTCTGTTTCACTTTTTATATCAACCGGAATGACTTTTGAAAATTTATTAGTTATGTTCCAGGAAGTTCTTATTAAAATTTTATAAAACCATGAATTAAAATACTGTGCATTTTTTAATGTGCTTATATTAATAAAACATTTAAAATAAGTTTCCTGAACAATATCTTTTGCTAAATCTTTGTTTCCACTTATGAAATAAGCTGTTGCAAATGCTTTTTTTTCTACACTTTTTAATAATTCTTCAAATGCATCTTTTTCACCAGACTGGCACCTTTTAATTATGTTATTTAAATCCAAAATAACATCTCCTTTCTTTTTTTTGAGCTCTATAATATTAGAGCAGGTAAATATGTTTTTTGTTTTGTTAATCTTAAAAAACAACAAAAAAACACATAACTATGAATATCATAGTTATGTGTTTCAGAATGCTGATC
>CAZPRO010000207.1:0-4256 GCA_964588775.1 uncultured Clostridium sp. | reverse complement strand
AGATATTTGATAATGAGGATTTTGGATATTCTAAGATAGTAGTTGAAAGACCAAAACTTAATGAAGATGGTACACCAGAATTAAAGAAAGGTAAGCCAGTAGCTGACACTTCACTTAGAGACACTGAAAATGTTCCATTAAAAGAAGATATACAGGAATATTTTGAAAGAGAAGTGCTTCCATTTGCTCCAGATGCATGGATAGATGAAAAGAAAACTAAAGTAGGATATGAAATACCATTTACAAGATATTTCTATGAATATATACCACCAAAACCAGCACAAGAACTTGAAATTGAAATAAAAGAAATAGAAATGGAATTAGATGGTGTATTGGAGGAAATATTCAATGACTAGGAAGATGAAAGATAGTGGAGTTGAGTGGATTGGTGAGATTCCTGAAGATTGGGAAAAGAAAAAATTAAAAAATGTTGCACAATTTAAAAATGGATTAGCACATGAAAAAAATATAGATATGGATGGTAAATATATAGTAGTAAATTCAAAGTTTGTATCTACTGAAGGTAGAGTTAATATATATTCAAATGAATTAATAATGAAATTAAATTTAAATGATGTATGTATTGTTATGAGTGATGTACCTAATGGAAAAGCTTTTGCTAAGTGTTATATTATAGAGCAAGATAATAAATATACATTAAATCAACGTATAGGTTGTTTTTATGATATAAATATTAATCTTAGATATTTTTATTATTATTTAAATAGGAATAATGGCTTATTATTATTTGATGATGGAATAAATCAAACAAATTTAAGAAAGCCAGACTTGTTAAACTTGATATTTTTGATACCATCACCTAAAGAACAAGAAAGAATAGCAGTTTATCTTGATGGAAAATGCAATAAAATAGACAAAACAATAGAAAAAGAAAAAGAAGTAATAGAAAAGCTGAAAGAATATAAACAAAGTGTTATAACAGAATCAGTTACAAAAGGATTAAATCCTGATGTGAAGATGAAAGATAGTGGAGTTGAATGGATTAGCGAGATTCCTGAGCATTGGGAAGTAATTAAATTGAAACAAGTTTTTTCTTTTAGAAAAGGACTATCTATAACAAAAGATAATCTTGTTGAACAAGGAGTTAAGGTAATTAGTTATGGACAAATCCATTCAAAAAACAATAATGGTGTTTCTATAGATGATTCATTAATAAGATATGTTGGAAAAGAATATTTAGAAAGTGGCAAACAATCTCTAGTTTCACAGAATGATTTTATTTTTGCTGATACATCAGAAGATTTAAATGGGGTGGGAAATTGTGTTTTTGTTGATTTAGATGAGGAAATTTTTGCTGGATATCATACAATTATACTTACTCCAATCAATAGAGAAAATATTTCAGATTGGAAATATTTTGCGTATTTATATAAAACTGATTGCTGGAGAAGTCAAATACGTTCAAGAGTATCAGGAATAAAATTATTTAGTATTACACAAAAAATATTAAAACAAGCAGAAGTAATTATGCCAGATATTAAAGAACAACAAGAAATTATAAGTTATCTCGATAAAAAATGTTCAGCAATAGATAAACTAATCACAAACAAAGAACAAGTAATAGAAAAACTGACAGAATATAAAAAATCATTAATATATGAATGTGTAACAGGTAAAAAGGAGGTTATAGGAGAATAATATGTTTAATATCTATTATATAAATTACGAAAAAGCATTTGAAATATCAATGTTATTGGATAATAACATACAAGAAAAAAAGGAAATAGAAAAGCAGGTATTAATTGATGCTAAGGGTAGCGGCTCAGCAGATACTACAGATTTAAGTAAAATTCCACTTATAGATAAAATTGTTCCAAAGATAGAATTTTCAGTAGACGCAGATTGGAATAAAACAAAAAAGATTGTAGATTCAGTTAATGTTGTATCAACTAAATCTACAATTCTTAATCCCATATATAAAAAAGCCATTGAGGCAAAAGAGTTGAAGAAAAGTGAAATTGGAAATTTAATAAAAATACGTAATGTTGAATTAAATATTACAAATGAAAAAGAAATACTTACAACTAAAAGCTTATTAAGTGGAGTTTTAAATAAAGTTCCAATAGAAGGAACAGAAGGTATAGATATTACTGGATTTTTAGAGGTGCTACTAAAAGATTCAGCATACATATTTTCAGGAAAATTTAAAAACAAAAACAGCACAATTACATTTAAAATCCCTATGAAAGTTGAGAATGAAATGGAGAGCCAATATAGTATAACAGATTTAGAAATTGGTCCTGTTACTATAATAGGAATATATAGAGGAAAACATAATAATAAAAAAATTAGTAAGAAAATTAATAGATTACAGAATTTATCTAATTTCTATGGAAATGAAGATAGTGGACTAGAACATGATGAAGAGGATGAAAATACAGAAGATAATGGTGTAGAGACTCATTTTATAGATGTGATTGCTATTATACAAGAATTAAATATTAAGTAGGTGATTACATGGATAAATTTACTATATATGAATATAACAGACAGGATATGAAGAAAATTAAGAAGTCTTTAAATGATAAAAAAGAAGAAATAATATATTTAGATAAAGACTTTAAGATAGAGGAAGATAATGAAAATTACTTTAAAAAAAATAATTTTTATGATTTAACGCAAATAATTATTGTTAATGGTGGAAGAATAGAATTTTATGCAGGTATATTGATTAAGTTATTTAATTTATGTATTGCATTAGACATTGGTTTTAATATTAATTTTGTAGTTGATAAAAGATATTCAAATGATTTATTAGATAATCTATATTATTATATTGATAATATTGAAAGTTTAGAAACTCACATAGGGTTAAGAGAAAATAATGTATCTAATGTAGTTGATATAGATAAATGTAAATTTGAAGAGATGAAAAAATTTATAAGAAAAAATCTTTTTGGTAATAAAAAATTTCAAGAAAGATTATTTGAAGAATTACAGAAGTATAGGCTATTTAATAAAATCGGTGAACAGAAAATTTTTTCTATATTCATCTGTGGTGAGTCAGGGATAGGTAAAACAGAAACAGCACGTATATTACATAAATTTTTAAGCCCAAATGAAAAATTCATAAAAATAAATTTTGGTAATTATGGTGATAAAAATGCTTTAAGTAGTTTAATAGGTAGTCCAAGAGGATATGAAGGAAGTAATAAAGGTGAATTATCAGATAAAATAAATAAAAGTAAATCAAAAGTAATTTTAATTGATGAATTTGAAAAGGCAGATTCTCAGATTTATAATTTTTTCTTGGAATTACTAGAAGATGGAAAATTTACAGATTCACTAGGACGAGAATTCAATTTGAATAAGTATATAATAGTATTTACGTCCAATATTAAAGAAGAGGAAATATCAAAAAAGATATCACCAGAATTAAAATCAAGATTTAATTTGATGTATAAATTTTCATTAATATCTAATCAAGATAAAAGTAATTATGTTAATTATAGAACAGAAAATTTAGTTGATAAGTTTAGAAAAAAATTAAATTTCAGTTTTAATACAGAACAAATTAAAAGAATAAAAGATATAAATGTTTCTCAATATAATAATATTAGAAAGATAAATCAAGAAATTATGAGAAGATTATCTAATGAATATTTTAAAGAGGGAGGTGCAGTAACTAATGAATAAAGAACAATTAAAAGAAAAAGCCTTTGAAGAAGCTATAGAAGAGTATCTTATAACTAAAGGTGGATATACAAAAGGTAATCCTAAGAATTTTAATAGAGAATTAGCTTTAGATACTAATACTCTTATTGATTTTGTTAAAAAGACGCAATCTAAGAAGTGGGAACGTTATGTAACTATTTATGGTTTATCAAGTGAAGAAAGTTTTTTGAAGCGTTTCTGCAAGGAAGTTAAAGCTAATGGGTTATTAGCTGTATTAAGACGTGGCTTTAAGGATAGAGGTATTAAGTTTAATGTAGCTTATTTTAAACCAGCTAATACAGATAATCCAGATACAGTAAGATTATATGAAGAAAACATATTACACTGCACAAGACAGCTCCATTATTCAGTATTTAATGAAAACAGCATTGACATAGTTCTATTTTTAAATGGTATTCCAGTAGTATCTATGGAGCTTAAATGCCAGTTTACTGGACAAACTATACATAATGCTATTAACCAATACAAATTTGACAGAGCAAGTAAAGATACAATATTTGAGTTTAGAAACAGAGTATTGGTTCATTTTGCAGTAGATTTATTTGAAGTACACATGACTA
>CAZPRO010000206.1:0-4282 GCA_964588775.1 uncultured Clostridium sp. | reverse complement strand
GTTCAGTACTTGTTAACTCTCCATCAAAAATGTATCGTATCCAACAAATCTTTGGGATTGTATTCATAGTTTTTGCAATAAATCTTTCACTTTCATCTATATAATATGAAAATTAAAAAATGAACCAGTTTTTATTACAATTTACTATGTAATAGCTGGTTTATAGTTATCATTAATTTGCTGAGCAAACCCTAATTAAAATGATAGTCTCTTTTTGCTATTGAGTTATTAAATACCAATGGTAGAATAATAATATATAAATGAAATTGGAGATATTAGTATAATGATAAGAATAAAACTAGAGTCAAAGGGAAATAGCATAATTTTCAAACTAAAATTAGAGGACAAGTATAGGGAAAATATTATATTAAAAAGGGTATTGTTAGAATCAAAAGCTTTAAAGAAAGGCAGGTATAATTATGAAGTTCCATTGAGATTTTTTCTGCCTATAGTAAATAATTTTAAAAAGGAGAAAATAATTTTTGATAAATATAGTATTGAAAGTTATTTTGAATTTTCAGATTGTTATGATGAAGCATATTATGTAGCCATGAAAGCTACACCTCAGTTTATGAAAAAATGGAGAGAAGAGGGGTGTCCTGTGATATATAAGATAAGCATAAATAAAGAAAAGAAACAGGTTAAAAAAGAAATAGTATTTAAAAGACCAGTAATTACAATAGAAAGATAAGCAGGTGGAGTAGTGAATAAAAAGGAAATAAGAAAAAAAATCTTAAGTATAAGGGATAATCTTCTTCTAACGGACAAGATAAAAATGGATAAAATAATAAAAGAAAAATTTTTAAATAGTGAAGAATATAAGAAGGCTAAAAAAATATTTATCTACATATCATTTAAGTCAGAAGTTGATACAAAAGAAATAATTTTGCAGGGATTAAGGGATAAGAAAGAAATTATTGTGCCAAGAACAGATATTAGTAACAAAATAATGGATGGAGTAAAAATAAATTCATTCGATAATCTAAAGGAGAATGTTTATGGAATCTTAGAACCAGCAGAAGATTTAGAAGCTGTTGAACCTAATGACATTGATTTAATTGTAATGCCTGGCTCAGCATTTGATAAAAATAAGTCAAGAATAGGATATGGTGCAGGATATTATGACAAATATTTGAAAAGCATAGGAAAGAAAAAGGCAACTAAAATAGCTTTAGCATATGATTTTCAGATTGTAGATAACATTCCATCAGATAAACATGATGTACCAGTAGATTATGTTATTACCAATGATAAAGATATAAGATAATACATATTATTATAATTAACAATGGATAATGAAATTTTTACAAGATTTCTTTGAATTAATACATTTTTGGTATTGAAAATACATATATATAATTATTTAAAAATTAAGGTGGAAAATTAATGATTGGTGGAAATTTTGCATATTTAAAAAATACAGATTTAAAAGAATACTATGATGATATTATTAAAGCACAATGTTCTGTTTCAGCATATCCGGATATGACTAAAATAATATTGAGAAAAATTATAGAAGACATATTAAGAAAAGTTGCAGAAAAATATCATATTGATTCCAGTCAGAGTATAAGAGATTTAATAACAGAGATAAAGTACAATTTTAATATATACTTTCCAGAAAATATATGTAAGTTTATTAATACAATAAGATTTAATGGTATTAACAGAAAGGCAAACAAAAATGAAGAAACAAGGATTTTCAGTCCTGTAGACCTTTTAAAAATGGCTAATAAGGTTTTTATATGGTATTTGAAGGATATTGAAAAACTTGAGAATTTTCATGAACAGCAATTGGTATTTGTATTGCCTGACAATTTGGAAAGAAGTATATATGAAAGAGAAAAAATATTAAATGATATTGTGGATAAGGAATTTCAGATTAATAACTTAAGAGAAAAAATTATTGATCTGGCAAAAAAATCACAGGACATTACAGGATTAAACAGAGTGGTTATGGCAATAAAAGAAGAAAAAAATCAATTATTAAAAAAACAACAGGTTATAGATGAATACATAAAGAACTATAAGAAAAACATGCAGAATATTGAACAGACTTATGATGGGGAAATAAATAAATTAAATACCCTTATTAAAGAGTATGAGCAGTATGAATCCTTAGTGGGTGAAAAGGAAGATAAGCTGGTTAAGGCAGAAGTAAGTAATCAGGATTTCAAAATGATAATTAATAATTTTGAAGGGGAAAGAGAAGATATTGTAAAATATGAACTTAGAGTTAATGAGTCTATAGACAGGCTTAGAAAATTGTATAAGAATATTGTTATGTTATGCAAAGAGTATAAGGACATTCTTGCATCTATCCATTTTGCTTATAGAGATGATTACAAAAAGCTGCTTAAGCCTAAAGAAAGCCATGTAAAGAACAGAATAAGTAATGAAAACCGATTATTTGATGAGGAAATTATTGTTTATTTTAATAATGTGGAAGACGCTAAGAAAAATGTTAATATACTCACTAAACTTATGAATGATAAAATAAATAGAAATATAAAATATAGGGATTTTTATAAGGGATTTTTGAATCTTAAGGAAGACTGCCTTAGGGATATTTATATATTGAGTGATAAATATACTTTACAGACTATTTTTAATGGAGCTAAGGGTGCTTTTGGAAAAATTGATATGGAGAAAGCACAGGAAATCATAAAAAATAGACGTGAAGAAATAGGCAAAATTGCTGATGAAGAATTAAAAATTCAGTTATATTATAGGTTTGCTAATATATGTGGCCTTAGTGATTATTTATTAACAAGTAGAAAAAGTTTTATTGAAAATCTAAATAATATAATTGAAAAAGCATTTGATTTCTTAAATAAAGAAGAGCCATTAAAATTATTTGAAAATAAATTAAAATCCATAAAAAACTATTATATAGAAATGATTATTAACAAGCTTGAAAAATTATATATGAGTAGTCAGATTACTATTACTGAAGACTTTGTACATGCAGTTTATAGAGGCATAATGTCTTTAGATGAAAGTGAAAGAACAAAGTTATATGACTGTTTAGGTTTAATAGAAATCAATGAATTTAATGTATTAAATTTAATTAATACAGATGCTTTTAAAGTTATGCGAAATGTTTTAAACTTAGATAGTAAGCTTGCTTATACATGCATATATTCATTCTTATATATGCTGTATTATAGAAAGGATTTAGTTGAACTAGAAGATTTCTTAAGTAATGAAGTTAAATTAAAAGTATTTATAGAAAAGACTTTGGTAAAGGATATATTTCTCACAGAAGATGGATTTAATATTGATAACTTTGAGGAAAATCAAAGAAAATTATTATCATTATTTATATTTCAGATAATAGCTACAGATGAAATAATAGAGCAGTATACCAATTTGGAGGGGTATACAAGTCTCTATGATTATTGGGTAAAAAAGCAGCAGCAGTATAATGATTTAATTATTTATGAGAAAAGACATGAAATGGATATTGCAAAATTGTTAAATGAAAAGGAAAAACTTAATAAGGAGAATGAAAATACAGCTCAGAAATATATTTTACTAAGCAGCAGTTACAATAAAAACATGAAATTATTCAAAGACAAGGTACTGGCTTCTGACAAAATAGAATATCTTCCATCTTATATTAATTATATGAATCTTGTGGAAAAGAAGGGTAAAGACCATGAAAATCTTCATGATATGCAGATGAAGCTGGATAATGTGAGAATTGCATTGGAAACTGGAGTATGGAAGGATTTTGACGAAACATATGAGGAAGATAATAGTATAAAAAATGTTCAAAATCTTTTAATTGAAGAAGCTAAGAGAAGCATGTATTTTGAAGAAGAATATAAGGTTCTGTTAGACATTGAAAAGGATATTACCAATATTAATGAAATTAGCAGCCAGTTAAGAAAAAATATTCAGGCAAACAAACTTGAGATAATGAAAAAGCAGGAAGAATTAGAGAATTGTAGAAAGCAGATAGACATAATCAATGATATATATCCTGATATAGAAGCAGCTTACTGGGTTTAAAAATAATTTAAATTTTTTTATTTATAAAATTTTAATGTATGTTTATGATTTTAAGTTTACAGAACTTAAAATAATGATAAATCTTACTTATATTTAGGAGGGCTATATAAAATGAAAATTGAAACTAAATGCCTGCATGAAGGCTATAAACCAAAGAATGGAGAACCAGTGGTTTTACCCATATATCAAAGTACAACATACAGATATGACAATACAGATAAAATTGGGGAGTTATTTGATTTAACATCTGATGGGCATATGTATT
>CAZPRO010000205.1:0-4314 GCA_964588775.1 uncultured Clostridium sp. | reverse complement strand
TCGACAAATTAAAATTGGTAATTGAAAACGTAATAAAATTTAGTAAAATATAAAGTTTAGGTGAATATTTATAAGAGAGTTAGAACTTGATTTTTATAGGGATATGCTCAATATATATGAACAAGCCTATTTACAATGTAATTACAGGTCAACAAGATTTAGACAGATGGTTGCCAATGAAGGTGAAGTTAAAACTGCTAAGAAACTTATATACAAAAATGGTGGGACAGCAGGATTTGAAAGATTATATAAATGTAATAGGCTTGACCTATCAGTTGAAGCATTAGTATCACAGGATAAATATAGAGAATTATTTACAGAAGAAGAGATAACAATGTGTAAGGAGAGATTAAAGGAATATGGATATGTTGTAGATAAGTAAGGGGGAGATAGTTTTGTGTACTAACTTTGAGTTTTTAAAGTTCAAAAAGGAATTTAATGCTTTTTCAGATGCTTGTATTGAGGCAGAAAAAAGTATATTAGTAAGTCCAGCAACAACAGCAATACTTTCAAGACGTGCTTTAGAATTAGCTGTAAAATGGGTTTATGTATATGATGAGGATTTGAGTATGCCATATCAGGATAATATAAGTTCATTAATTCATAATAACAGTTTTGTAGAACTTATTGATAGTGGTATGCTTAATATACTAAAGTTTGTTATACATCTTGGAAATGTAGCTGTACATACAAACCAAAATATAACAAGAGACGAGGCTGTATTATCATTAAACAATTTATTTCAATTCATTAACTGGATTGATTATTGTTATGGAGATAATTATGTTGAGAAACAGTTTAATGAAACATCAATTTTAAAGGGAGAAGAAGAAAAAAGAGTAAGACCTGAAGAACTTAAAGATTTATATGAAAAATTAAGCTCAAAGGACAGAAAACTTGAAGAAATAATAAAAGAAAATGAAGAACTTAGAAAAGAAATAACAGCCAAGAGAAAAGAAAATACTCAGAACTATGACTTTAAAATTGATGAAATAAGTGAATTAAAGACAAGAAAATTATATATAGATGTTGAACTTAAACTTGCAGGATGGAATTTTAAGAAGGATATAGGAGAAGAAATAGAACTTTTTGGTATGCCAAATAGTTCTGAAAAGGGGTATGCTGATTATGTTCTTTATGGTGATAATGGAAAACCACTTGCAGTAGTTGAAGCAAAAAGAACAAGCAAAGATCCTAAGATAGGACAGCAACAGGCTAAACTTTATGCTGACTGTTTAGAAAAACAGTATAATCAGAGACCAGTTATATTCTTTACTAATGGATTTGAAACCTATATTTGGGATGATTATAATGGTTATTCTGAAAGACGTGTATATGGATTTTTCAAAAAAGATGAATTACAGCTTATGATTGATAGGAGAAGTACACGTAAATCATTAAAGAACATAGATATTAAAGATGAGATATCCAACAGATATTATCAAAAAGAAGCAATAACAAAATGTTGTGAGGAATTAGAACAGAGAAAAAGAAAATTACTTCTTGTTATGGCAACAGGTACTGGAAAAACAAGAACAGCAGTATCTTTAGTTGATGTTTTACAAAGGCACAACTGGATAAAGAATGTTTTATTCTTAACTGACAGGACAGCTCTTGTAAAACAGGCTAAAAAGAACTTCTCAAAGCTGCTTCCAAATCTTTCACTTTGTAATTTATTAGATAGTAAAGATAATCCAGAAGAAGCCAGAATGATATTTTCAACATATCCTACTATGATGAATGCTATTGATGATACAAAAGGCAAAGATGGTAAAAAAATATTTACATGTGGTCATTTTGATTTAATAATTATTGATGAATCACATAGAAGTATTTATAAAAAATATAAAGCCATATTTGACTACTTTGACAGCTTCTTAGTAGGTCTTACAGCTACTCCAAAAGATGAAGTTGATAAAAATACATACAGCATTTTTGATATGGAAAATGGAGTGCCAACATATGCCTATGAATTTGAAACAGCAGTTGAAGATGAGTTTCTTGTAGATTATAAAACTTTGGAATATAAATCAAAGATAATGGAAGATGGCATAAAATATGATGAACTTTCAAAAGAGGATAAGGAAGAATTTGAAGAGAAATTTAATGATGATGAAAATATAGATGATGAAATATCCAGCACAGCAATAAATGAGTGGCTTTTTAATCTTAATACCATAGATTTAGTATTAAATAAGCTTATGGAAAAAGGATTAAGAATAGAAGGAAATGAAAAGCTTGGTAAAACTATTATATTTGCAAAGAGCCATAAACATGCATTAGTTATTAAAGAGAGATTTGATACATTATTCCCTGAATTTGGTAGTGGTTATGCAAAAATTATAGATAATAAGATTAATTATGTAGAAAGTCTTATTGATGATTTTTCTGATAAGAATAAAGAACCACAAGTGGCTATAAGTGTGGATATGCTTGATACAGGTATTGATATTCCTGAAATATTAAATCTTGTGTTTTTTAAAAAGGTACGTTCAAAAACTAAGTTCTGGCAGATGATAGGAAGGGGAACAAGGCTTTGTGAAAATTTGCTTGGAATAGATGAAGATAAGGATAAATTTTTAATATTTGATTTCTGTAATAATTTTGAGTTCTTTAGAATGAATCCTAAGGGATTTGAAGGAAATGTGGGACAAACATTAAGTGAAAGAATTTTTAATCTTAAAGTTGATTTAATAAAAGAGCTTCAGGATTTAAGATATTCTGATAATGAATATGTAAATCATAGACAGGAACTATTAGATGGAGTATTAGAAGCTGTTGACAAGTTAAATGAAGATAATTTTATAGTTAAAATGAATTTAAAGTATGTTGAGAAATATAAAAATAAACATGAATGGATATGCCTTGGAGCAGTAAGTACACAAGATATAAAGGAACATATTTCGCCTTTAATTACTACACTCCATGATGATGAACTGGCTAAAAGATTTGATATATTAATGTATACAATAGAACTTGCTAATCTGCAAGGAAATAACGCAACAAGACCTATAAAAAATGTTATAGAAACAGCAGAGCAGTTATCAAGACTTGGAAGTATTCCACAGGTTATGGAAAAGAAATATATTATTGATAAGGTAAGAACAACAGAATTCTGGGAAGATGTGGATATTTTTCGACTTGATGAAGTAAGAGAAGCATTAAGAGAATTATTAAAATACCTAGAAAAATCAACTCAAAAGATTTATAAAACTATCTTTGAAGATATGATTATAAGTGAAGAATCTCATGAAGCTATGTATAACAGCAATAATCTTAAAAACTATAAGAAGAAGGTTGAATATTATTTAAAAGAACATGAAAATGAAATTGTTATTCATAAGCTGAAAAATAATAAACAGCTTACAAAACAGGATTTAGAAACTCTTGAGTCTATTATGTGGAATGAACTTGGCACAAAGGAAGATTATCAAAGAGAGTTTGGTGATATGCCAGTTAATAAATTTGTCAGAAAAATAGTTGGATTGGATAGAGCAAAAGCTAATGAGATATTTTCTGAGTTCTTAAATAATGAAAATTTAAATTCTAAACAGATAAATTTTGTTAAGCTTATAGTTGATTATGTTGTTAAAAATGGATTAATTGATGATAATAGAGTTCTTACGGAAGACCCTTTCAGAACTGTAGGAAGTTTAGCTATTCTATTTAAAGAAAATATGGATTCAGCAAGAAGTATAATGAACAAGATTGCAGAAATAAAAAATAATGCTGAAAGGATTATATAGAATGTTTATTTAAGTTTAATAATATGTATAAATTGGTATTTGAGAGTGGAAAATTTACTAAACAGGTCTCTTTAACTAAAATGATGGCTCAGTTTAGTTAAAGAGTGAGAAATATGATTATTTAGATTATATAAATGAAAAGTGTACAGATAAATATGGAGGACACAATTATAAGTGGGAGCAGATGATTTTTTAGAAGATGATGAGGTTTAATATATGTATGTTAAGTAAGGTTTATGTATATATTTGTTAAACATATAGAGCTTTTAGAAGAAATGATAAGAATAAGATGTATAGGAAGAAATGAATATTATAAAATTAAATATGAAGAAAGATTTGTTATACAACAAGATACAAGGATGAATTTTTAAATAATAATGTGTTAGATTTTTTTATAAAAAATGTAGTTTTATAAAAAAATGTGTTGACAAAAATAATAAAACTTGATAAACTAAATGAGTCGCTTGAAGGTGACAGATGTTCTTTGAAAATTAAACAGAGATTAATAATAACAAACCAGCAATTCTTTTATGAAGTAAGAGCAAAGATTAAACTTTTTATTGAGAGT
>CAZPRO010000204.1:0-4323 GCA_964588775.1 uncultured Clostridium sp. | reverse complement strand
TAAGTATATTTATAATATTCAATGAAGTATTTACTTTGTTATAATGTATAGTTAAAGGAATGTTTGTGAGGAGATTGCTAATTTGAATAACACAATTTTTAACTTAAAGCTTTTAGAAAGAAAATTACTTTTAAAAAAGATAAGTCAGATAGAACAAGTACCTTTTATGTATATAACAGCACCTATGGGATATGGTAAAACTACAGCTGTAAGAAATTATATAAACAGTAAAAGTAAAGTAAAGAATATATGGTTTTCAATAAATGAGTTTGAAGATGATAGTAAACTTATATGGAGTAAATTTGTAAAAACTATAGCAGTTTATAATAAGAAACTTGGAGATAAATTATATAGTAATGGTTTTCCAGAATCCAATATGGACATATACAGAATAGTTGAAGACATTAAAGAAGCAGTTAAAGAAACTTGTATTTTAATAATTGACGATTATCAAAATATGGAATTAGAAGGCGATGTTTTTTATAAAATGCTGTCTATGGTATCTAAGACCAATATTAAAAATCTCCATATAATAGTTATAAGTCGAAAGTATCCTTTAGATTATTTTATTGAGCTTGAAAGTAAACAAAAATGTGTAATATTATACGAAAAGGATTTTAGAATCAGCCAGGAAGAGGTAAAAAGATTTTTTAGTATTAATGGTTTTCAATGAAGTGATGATGAGGTTCAAAATATAAATAAGTTTGCAGATGGCTGGGTTTCTGCAATGTATCTTCTTCTTTTGGAATATGCTGATAAGGGAAAATGTGATAATGTATTTAAGGCAGAAGAATTAATTAAATCCACTATTTATAAAAAATTGGACAAGGATACACAACAAATATTATTAAAACTTTCTTTAGTTGACCATTTTACTTTAGAGCAGGCAGTATATATTATTGAAGATAAAAAGGCTGTAGATACAATAAAGTATCTACAAAGAAACAATTGTTTTATTAAATTTGATTATAGAGAAAAAACATATACCATGCATACTGTTTTAAAAAATGTACTTCTTGATGAAATAAAATTTACCAATATAGATATAGAAGCCATTTATAAAAGATGTGGAGATTGCTTTTTAGAAGATAATGATAGAATAACGGCCATTGAATATTATTATAAAGCAAATAAACCAGAGTGTATTATTAAGGCTATAGATATAGAAAAAGATGGAATAAAATATCTTGATGAATGTCCTAAATTTATGTTTGAAGTATTAAGCAGTATTCCTAAAGAGCAGATAATTTTAAATGAATCAGCATATATGGTTTATATTCAGTCCTATGTATTTAGTTCTAATAATACAGACAAAGAAGAAAAGATACAAAAAGCTGTTGAATTTGTAAAAAAGGAATTTAGAGATAAAAAATTCTTGTTGGGAGAATTGAAGCTTATAGAAGGTAGTTTGGTTTTTGGAGATAGAATAAAAATGTCAAAATGCTTTAAGGAAGCATATGAGTATTTTGATGGAAAAAAGTCATTATTTCTAAATAAATCAACATCTATTACCTTAGGTTCACCACATTTTTCATATATATATTATCATGACAAGGGAAAATATAAAGAAGAAATTTCATATATAGAAGATAGTATATTTTATTATAATGAAATTTCAGATGGAATTGGAAATTTAGTTGTAAATATTATGTATGCAGAATATTTTTTAGAAACAGGAGATTTAAAGCAGGCACGAGTACATGCAGAAAAAGCACTGTACTTATCACAAGAAAAGCAGTGCAATAGTATAGGTTTATGTGCCATATATTCTTTAATAAGAATATGTATACATACTAATAAAATAAAGGAATATGAGGTGTATTTGCAGAAAATAAATTCAATGTATGGCAAAAATTTATGTCCTTATGAGAATAACCAAATAGAAGTTATGAAAGCATATGTTAGCTCTATTTTAGGAAAAAATCAAGAGATACCAGGCTGGATGCTTAATAAGGAATATAATAATTATACAATTGCAGAAGTATGTAAAAATTGGATTGTATACATAGTGCAGGCAGTTAATTTAATTAATAATAGTAAATTTATAGAACTTGAAGTACATGCAGAAATCATGATAGAAATATATTCTAAATATAAAGTGCATTTAGGCAGGATATATGCATTTATTTTATTAGCAGTTGCTAAGTTTGAAAATGGTTTGTTAGAAGAAGCATTACATTATTTTAATGAGTCTGTAGAATTAAGCAGGGATGATAAAGTTATTATGCCTTTTATTGAACTTTCTAAGTATACAAAAGGCATATTAAAATTAGTTGATAAGAAGGATTTGTATTTAAAAAATATTATTAGCAAAAGTAATATTTTTATTAATAATATAGAGGGAATGATTGATAGTAAAGAAAGAATTTTAACCATTACAAAACGTGAATTGGAAGTTATGAAATATGTTCAGCTTGGATATAAACAGAAGCAGATTGCTGATAAAATGAATATATCATTGGCAACAGTAAAGAAACATGTGTCATTTGTTTATAGCAAATTAAATGTGCGTAATAAGATTGAAGCACTGAAAATTTTGACAGATAATAATTTTATTTAAATATCAGGTGGTATTTATAAAAAGAATAGTATTCCTCAAATATACTTTTCCAGCTTTGCAGTATACTTTATAAGTATATCAAAAGCAATAAAGTGATTTTATACTATAATGAGTAAAAAATCTAAAAAAATGAATGGAGGGGAATTCTATATGAATCTGAAAGTTGACAAAAGTATATCAGAAAGAGCTAATAGGCTTGCATTAATTTTATTTTCAGCATATGGATTAATATGTTCAATTGGATGTTTTATAGATATGTCAATAACAAGTGCTATATTCTCGTTTTTAGTAACGGCAGTGTTATGTGGTATTCTATTAATTTCAGGTAAACTGACTAGTAAATTAAGCATTGGAGCTATGGTAGTACCTGTAATTGCAATAGTATCCCAAGTTGTTTTTTGTATAGGTATAGGAGGAAGCTCTCATGTGATTATAATGGCTGCTATGACAGTATGTATTTGTGGTGCATATAATAATAAAAAGATGTTAGTAGCATACTCCGTGTTTGTTGATATATTAATAATTTCCTTAATTAATATTTTTAAAGTTAATATACTTGGAGTGGCACAGAGTGAGTCTTTAAGTTCAATTATAGTTCTTGTAGGAATTGAATATGGTGTATATTGTCTTGTAGAGTGGTCAAATCAAGCTATAAATAAATCAGAAGAAACAGCAGAAGAAGTAAGAAGAACTTTAAAAATAATAGAACAAGCAGTTCAGGTTTTACATAACAGTTCAGAAGAACTTCATCAGAGCTCAGAAGGAACAATACATAAATCCCAAGAAGTTACAAGTGCTATGTCGGAAATAAGCAGAGGAGTAGACAGTCAGGTAAAGAACATGGCTGACATAACAGATAATATAGACCATATAAGAAATGCTGTTCAGGATTCTGTTCTGGTTTCAGATAAAATTGAAGCCTATTCAAAGGATTTAGACAGCATTACAGTTAAGAATATAGAAGAAGTAGATGAATTAGACAGTCATATAGCAAGTATTGAAGAAGTTATGAAAGATGCAAGTGTAATGGTAAATGACTTTAAACATAGTATGGATAATGTAATAAATGTATTAGCTGGTATTAGAGAAATATCAGAACAGACAAATCTTCTTGCTCTTAACGCATCAATAGAAGCAGCCAGAGCTGGAGAAGCGGGAAAAGGTTTTGCTGTAGTAGCTGAAGAAGTAAGAAAACTATCAGAAGAAACACAAAATACAACTGAGGAAATAGAAAATTCTATATCAAAGGCAACTAAAAAAATATCAGCTATAATTATAGCAGTTGATAATGGAAAAAATGTAATAGATGAAGGAAAAAACATAATACAAGATACAGTTATAAGTTTTGGAGATATGCAGAAATGTTTTGATAAAATGAGATGTGATATAACCAGTCAGCATGAATCAATAGAAAATATAAATAAACTTGTAGAAAATGTTCAAAGCAATGTTGAAGAATCTACTGCAGTAACAGAAGAATATATGGCAGCAACAGAAGAAGTTTCTCAGCTTCAAAATGAGCAGCAGGAAGAGATAGAAAAAATTATTGAAAATATAAATAAAATTAATGAGCAGACAGGTAAGCTTAATAGCATGATAGAATAGAGGTATTTTATAAAAGACTGATAATATTGTTGACATAAAATAAATTTGAAAGTATACTATATATGCTAGCAGACGTGGTGGAATTGGCAGACACGCAGGTCTAAGGAGCCTGTGTCTTCAAGACATACGGGTTCAAGTCCCGTCGTCTGCACCATTTA
>CAZPRO010000203.1:0-4354 GCA_964588775.1 uncultured Clostridium sp. | reverse complement strand
AGAATTATATTTTTTATATTCTTCTTTTTCCTTATTAATCCATCTAAAACCTCACAAGCTGCTTTCGCTCTTGCATTAATATCCTGTTTTATAGTTGTAAGACGTGGTCTTACACTTTCACATTCCCTTATATCATCAAAACCAATTATAGATAAATCTTGTGGGATTTTTGCTCCATTATCTATCAAATAGTTCATGAATTCTATTGCATATATATCTGATGCACAAAAAGCAGCACTATAATTTTCTAACTGAGAAAAAAGAATTTTATAATAATCGTATCTTAGTTCTTTATCCATTGGCAGATGTTTAAAATCTTCATCTGAACACATAATATTATTATCTTCTAATGCCTTTCTAAAACCAGAATATCTTTCATGATCTCCGCATAAATCATTATCAGATAAAAACATTATTTTTTTATGTCCTTTTTTAATCAAATAGCTTCCAGCTTTATATCCCCCATTATAATTATCTATACCAATGTTTACACAATTTTCAATCTTCTCAAAATATCCATCAATTACAACTAGTGGTATTCTAATTTTTCTTCTTAAATCATCATAATTATTCTCGCAATATCCAATTAAAATTAACCCAGCCATATTCCACATAGATGCATATTGTACTATCTTATCAATGTCTTGTTCTTCTTTAATCATCATAAAATATCCTTTATCATCTAAATATTTTGATAATCCATTAAGGATACAGCTTATAAAAGGATCACTAATCATCTGCCCTTCATACTTTCTATCATTTGATAATACAACACAGACTATTTTTGAACTGTTTTGAGCTAGTAATACTGCTGCCATATTAGGAATATATCCACTTTCTTCAAGGCTTTTTTGAACAAGTTCAATGGTATGCTTTGATACTCTTTTTGTTTTTCCATGTATTACATTGGAAACTGTTGCCGTGCTTACTCCAAGTTTCTCTGCAATATCTTTTATTGTTATTCTATTTTCATCCCACAAATTAAATCACCCCTAAAATGGTTCTTTAATGTTAATTCCTTTAGTTTAATAACATAATTAATAAATTATCTAAATTAAATTTTTCGTATTCATCTAAAATTTTTTCTAATTCTTCCATATTTTCTTCGCAATGCTCTATATCCTTTGAATACATGTGCATTATATCAACCTGATCATCTTTTGAAAATTTAAATTCATTTTGAATAAATCTCATAACATCAAGTTCTTTTATCATAATATAACTTACTACTGCAAATTTTACTTTTGCAATAACATCATAATCAAACACTGATTTCATAAAATATCTGAAAATAAAATAAACCATAAGCTGTTCATATTCAATATCATCATTTTTATGATGTTTATTAAATAATTCATGTTCTTTTAAATAATCTTCAAATGATGTTTTTTGATTTAGATTAGTCACTGCCTCATTTATAACTATTGGCCATTTTTCATTTATGTGCTCTAATTTTTTATACTCCTCAAAATATTCTATTATATTTTCGTATTTAGTTTTTCCATTGCTGTTTCTTGATTTCATTTTATCTAACATTGATTTTAAATAATCAGCATCTGAATATTTTTTTCTTAATTCAGCTATCTCAGAAACTTTATTACTATCAATTTTATCTTGAATTTCTTCAGCAAAATTTAATACAATAGCCATTCTGTAAGCAATATCTATGGAACGGTTCTGAATTATTTCATATGTTATATCTCTTGCACTCATAAGCTGCATAAACATTTCATAGCTTATATCATTATATGCAGTTACCATTTCATCATCTTCACTTACTTCAAATTCTACTGTATCTGTATCATTTAGAATAATTCGTGCTGCTTCAGGACATGACAATGATATTCCCACTTCACGTATACTTCCATATTCCTCTGTATACCTTGGAAACTGCTGACATGTATAACATAATGCATCCTCCCCAAGTTCAGTGTATATGTCACACATCTTATTTTTATTTAAAAATGCACAATTATTGCCTTTAAGTGTGAATATTTTTTCGCCTTCATCTTCAACTATTTCATCTTTTAATCTTTTTCCAAAACTTCCTTTTACATTTTTATAAATATCATAAGTTTCTTCATCTATAACTATTTCCCACCCTGCACAACAGGTATCTTCACATTTATCTGCAATACATTTAAATTTACTATAATAATCTGGTACTCTTACCTTCATAATCTGCCTCTCTTTTATCATTTACTAAATTATATTGTCAATTTTATCACTTATAATATAAATAAAAAAGAGAAACTATATTAATTCATAATATTTCAAAAAGGAGCTATTATATATCAACCATAGCTCCTTTTCTAGATAAATCAAAATTTTTTACCATTTGTATCCCATTAAAAACTGCTAGTTATATTTATAAAATATTAATGTTCACTAACATACTTTAAAAATTCTGGAGTTTTAGACCAGTATTTTATTCCCCAATTTTCAAAATTCCATTCTTCCATATATTTATTACATTCAAAGTCTATATAATAAATCACTCCATTCTGCACTACAAAATTAGTTGGAAAATAATCAATATTTATATTTTGGGGATATAGTAATTTACACATTTCTTTAACCTGTTCTAAATATTTATCAACATCTTCATCATTTAATACCATATCATATATGGTATCACCTTCAATATACTCCTTTAATATAAGTTCATTTTCTACATCAACATCAAGCATTTTAGGAATTCTTAAACCTATTGAGTTCAATGTTTTGTAGTCATCTATTTCTGACTGAATTTTATTGCCAAATGTATAATAATCACATGGTTCATGATGTATCTTTTTCAATACATATTGTTTTCCCTCTCTATTTACGAGATAAGAATATCCTCCTTTACCTTTTCCCAAAAGTTTCTCAACAGCATATTCCCTGTCATTTAATTTTAAAATTTCCATATAACCACCCTTTATATTTTAAATATATATTTTATTATAGGTTTAATTTCAATTTTATTACATAAGAACTTTAAACAAAACAAAGATATACTTTTTATAAATTTTTACAATTATAAACTTTTTGCATATAGTTTTTAATAAATTATTTAAACTTTGACTTTGTGTAATCATACTTAATACTGCTTCCAACAACAACATCTTCTATCTTATCTATTATAAGCCAGTCGTCCATATTACCTTGATGCTCAAATTCAAGTGGTTCAATTTCCTTAACATTCTCAAATTCAACAAGAATCATACACTTCTTATGCCACCTTTTCTTTTGATTTTCTGTAAGATTCAATTTTTCTTGATTATCATCAAGAACTTTATTTATTTCCTCTTCTGTCAGCTTAACAAAATTCTGCACAGACTTAACCTGAGCTGTTGCAGAAATTTTAAATGAACCTTTTTTCATAAAATATAAAGTTTCTCCCTCAAAAACTCTGCTATGAGGAATTTTTCTTCCTGCTGCTGCCCTTATTACCATTGTTTTTGTTCCATCCATTATTTTTTCTAAAACTTTTTCCTTATTATCGCAATACACTAAATGAACCATTATTAATCTTCCTTTCTTACTACTGGAATCCATACTTCATATTGAGCATTTTGAGGATCTGCTGATAAATAGACTTCTATATCTGGACCATTAGCATACTCATAGCCTGATGATGGCAGCCATTCTGTAACTATTCTCTTCTCCAGCTCCTGTATTGAATCTGGCATTGTCCCTGAACCTGGAAAAACAGCCCATGTATATGAATCAACTACACATTCTTCAAAATCTTCTACTGTTTCCTCATTACTCTTAACAGCTATATAATACTTCCAAGTACCTTCTGAATTGCATAAGCTTACTCCTAATATTGCTTTAAAGTTATCATCTGCAATATTTAACAGTTTAGGTATTTTACCACTTATAGCTGCTTCCTGCCACATTCTAGGTACTATTTCAAAATTCTTTTCAACTTCTTTATGTAATGGTTTTGCTAGTCCAACAATTCTAAATGCTTTTTTACTTTCAATTCTATAATTCATCTCTGTGTCTCCTTTTATACTTATTGTAAAGCTGATTGGAGAAAAACTTTTTAATGTAATACCTTCTTTCTTTACTTGTGAAGGTGCTATTCCATGTATTCCCTGAAATGCCCGATTGAATGCAGTTGGTGATTCATATCCATACTTTAATGAAATATCTATAACCCTGCTTCCATTCTGCAAATCAACTGCTGCTAAAGACATTCTTCTACGTCTTATATACTCTGCCAGAGTCACCCCTGCCATATATGAAAACATTCTTTGAAAATGATATGAAGAACAGCATGCTATTTTTGCAAGTTCATCATAGTCAATCTTTTCATTAATATGTTTTTCAATATACTGTATTGCAGCATTTAATCTTTCTA
>CAZPRO010000202.1:0-4358 GCA_964588775.1 uncultured Clostridium sp. | reverse complement strand
TTTTTTCTATGTAGAAAGGATAGAAGTGATATGCAACATGAAATAATAACATCCATTGATTTTGGAAGTAAAAAAATATCAGCAGCAGTAGTGGCATGTGAAAATGAAGAAATGGATATATTAGGGGTTAAGTCTTATAAATCAAGTGGTATTGAAAAGGGACTAGTGACAGATGTTGAAAAGTGTAGAGAAAGTGTTATACATTTATTAAATGAATTGGAGATTGCAACAGGCAAACAGATAAAGGATGTATCAATAGGAATATGTGCAAAAAATATTGTATTGAAAGAAAGCAGGACTTTTATTGAAGTTAAAGAAAGTGTTGTAAAAGAAAAGCACATAAAAGAAGGAATTAGAAAGATAAATAGAAATCCATTAATAGATGACAATAAATGTGTAATACATGTTCTTATTAACTTTTTTATTCTTGACGGAAAAGTTATTCATGACAATATTATTGGAGCCAAGGGCGACAGTCTTGAAATAAATGTTACAATGGTTATTGCGAATAAGGAAGATATTGAAAAGTATTACAATATTTTTGAGAATACTAAGTATAATGTAAAAAATACAATGCTCAATATTTTTTCAGGACGTCAAATATTTTTAACTGAAAAAAATTCAATTGGAAATGTTGCATTGGTAGATATTGGGGCAGGAAAAACAGATGTCTGCGTGTTTAATAATGGAATTCCTAAATATGTGGGATATATTCCTCTTGGAGGAAATAATATTTCAAATGATCTTGCTATTTGTGCCAATTTTTCTTTTATGGAAGCAGATAATATAAAGGTGATTTATGCAGAAAATTATAAATCCCTATATGAGGACAAAACCTTGGAAGATGATATAGAAGTAGGAACATCCAAGGTATCAAAAGAACTATTTTATGAGGTTACCAATGCACGAATAGAAGAAATATTAACTCATATTAATATGGAATTAAAAAAGACTGGTCATTATGATAGAATTTGTAGTATAATTTTATATGGAGATGGTATGAGTTATTTTGAAAATATTAATAATTTTATAAAAGATATTATTAATATTAAATCTAAGTTTGTTACTAATACAGATTTAGGAATTAAAAATTCAGAAAATATAACATCTTTAGCTTTAGCAAAAGATGTGTATGATAGATTAAAACTAATAGGGGACGATGATAATACTCACATAGTTGAACAAATTCATACAAAAAAAAATGAAGCAGAATTTCTATTAGATGGAAATGAAAAAGAAGAGAAAAAATCAATTGTAGAAAAGATGAAAACTCTTTTAGGCAGGATTTTTTAAAGGGAGGAATTATTTTGTTAGATTTTGATTCAGATATTCAGGAATTAACCAATATAAAAGTAATTGGTTGTGGCGGTGGAGGAAGTAATGCCGTTAATAGAATGATAGTTGAAGGACTAAAAAATGTAGAGTTTATTGCAATTAA
Source organism: uncultured Clostridium sp. (assembly GCA_964588775.1). Taxonomy (GTDB): domain Bacteria; phylum Bacillota; class Clostridia; order Clostridiales; family Clostridiaceae; genus Clostridium. The sequence goes on along the minus strand of CAZPRO010000202.1, from coordinate 2,920 downwards.
TACTGATAAGCAGGCATTATTGCTTTCCAATGCTAATCAAAAAATACAGATAGGGGAAAAGTTAACTAAAGGTTTAGGTGCTGGAGCTAATCCTGAAATTGGAAAGAAGGCAGCAGAAGAAAGCCGTGAAGAAATTACAGCTGCAATAAAAGGAGCTAATATGGTATTTATTACAGCTGGAATGGGTGGAGGTACAGGAACAGGTGCTGCACCAGTTGTGGCAGAAATTGCTAAATCTATGGATATTTTAACTGTAGGAGTAGTTACAAAGCCATTTCCCTTTGAAGGAAAAAGAAGAATGAGACATGCAGAGATGGGAATAGAAAATTTAAAAGAAAAAGTTGACACATTAGTTATTATTCCTAATGAAAGACTTCTTACTATGGCTGATAAAAAGACTACACTTTTAGATTCATTTAAATTAGCAGATGAAGTATTAAGGCAAGGTGTTCAGGCAATTTCAGATTTAATTACAATAACAGGTGTAATTAATGCAGATTTTGCAGACATTAAAGCTGTTATGCTTGATAAAGGATTAGCACACATGGGAGTTGGTTTTGGTAAAGGAGAAACTAGAACGCAGGATGCTGTTAAACAGGCTATTTCATCTCCACTTTTAGAAACATCAATAGATGGAGCAACTGATGTAATAATTAACTTTACAGGTGGTGCTGACCTTGGTGCATTAGAAGTATATGATGCAGCAGATGTTGTTAGGGAAGCTGTAGATCCAGATGCTAATATTATTGTAGGAGCAGTAATTGATGAATCTTTAAAAGAAGAAATAAGAATTACTGTAATTGCTACTGGTTTTGAAGCCAAAGCATCTGAAGCTAAAGAAGTACGAGTTGATGTTTCTGTTTCTGAACCAACATCTGAAGCAGCTGCAACTACTTTAGAACAGCCTGAAGAAAAAGTTCAGCAGCAGTCTTCTACACTTTCTTATGATAATCAGGATTATGACTTAGATATTCCAGTATTTTTAAGAAGACCAAAGAAACATTAAAAACATATAAATAGAAATTAAATATATAATAAAAAAGACACTATGTGAAAGGTATATTTACATAGTGTCTTTTTTATTGAATAAAATATAATTTTGTTTTATGACAAAATAATTGTAACATCCATAATAAAAAGTAATTATGTTAAGGTAAAAAGAATCAAAAAATAATGGATAAAAGGAAAAAAAGTTTTCTAAAAAAAACACTGTAATTTAATGTAAAAAGTTAAAAATAAAAAATTCTAATGAGGAATGCTATTGTGACAAATTTTTAAATTAATAAGTTTTATAATGTAATCATGCAATGGAGGAAAAATGAAAATATATATTGATGTAATAATAATTGAAAACTTAATAATAAATACTTTTATTTTATATATGACAATTAAGTTAGCAGGATGGAAATGCAAATTTAAAAGGATATTCTTAGCAGGATTTGCAGGAGGTTTGTATGCACTGGTTATGATAGTTCCAGCACTAAACATATTATCATTTTTACCAGTACAGATTGCAGTAGTATTTATTATGGGAAAGATTGCATGTGGAACGATTAAATTCATTGATTTACTTAAATTTAGTATTATATTTTTTATTGTAAGTTTTAGTCTTAGCGGTATATGTTTGTTTTTATCTCTAAGAAGAGAAATTTATGTACTTGGAACTGAGTATAAAATTAGCAGTTATTCTATAAAATATAGTATTTTGGCAATGATGCTATTATCAATTGTAATATTTAGAATATATGATTATATAAAAGAAAAAGCATTTACAACAAATTATATTTTTGATGTAGAAATTAATTTTAATGAACAAAAAATATGTTTTAAAGGTTTTTTAGATACAGGAAACAGTATAAAGGAGCCCGTAACTAATTTACCATGTATTATTGTTGAAAAAGATATGTTTAAGGAAATTAATATATATAATTTTAATGTGTACAACATACCTTATAATACTGTTTCTAGTAATGGATTTCTAAAAGGAATAAGGGTCAATAAAGTAAGGATTAAAAGTAAGGGAACTTTATATAAGGAAATTGATGCAGTTATATGTATATGCAATAAGAAATTTAGTGCTGAAAATGATTTTAATGCATTGTTGCCAAGAGGAATTGTGTAGGAGGAGTATTGTGGAAAAGATATTAATATTATTAAATAAACTTTTTAGCATATTCAAGCTTGGAGGAAGTGATATATATTATGTTGGAGGTAATGATGCATTGCCTCCTCCCTTATCAAAAGAAGAAGAAGAAGAATTTATGAATAAATTAAGCAAAGGTGATGAAGCAATAAGAAGCATTTTAATTGAAAGAAACCTAAGGTTAGTTGTATATATAGCAAGAAAGTTTGAAAATACAGGAGTTAATGTTGAAGATTTAATATCAGTAGGAACAATTGGACTTATTAAAGCAGTTAATACATTTAATCCAGAAAAGAAAATAAAATTGGCAACATATGCTTCTAGGTGTATAGAAAATGAAATACTAATGTACCTTAGAAGGAATAGCAAAATAAAAGCTGAAATATCTTTTTATGAGCCTTTAAATATAGATTGGGATGGAAATGAACTTCTATTATCAGATATTTTAGGTACTGATAATGATACTGTATATAGTTTTATTGAAGATGAAGTAGATAAGCAGCTATTGGTAATAGCTTTAAAGAGTTTAAATGAAAGAGAAAAAGAAATTGTGAAATTAAGGTTTGGGTTAAATGGAACAAGAGAAAAAACTCAAAAAGAAGTAGCAGATATGCTTGGAATATCTCAATCTTATATATCAAGACTTGAAAAAAAAATAATTAGAAGATTAAAAAAAGAATTTAGTAAAATGATTTAGTTTGTCTATTAGTATAAAAAAATCCTCTATCGGAAATAATGATTAATGCAATACATATCATTACTTCCGAAGGGAGGAAA
>CAZPRO010000201.1:0-4391 GCA_964588775.1 uncultured Clostridium sp. | reverse complement strand
GTTGCGGTTTATGATGATCGTGTAGAGATTTCTTCGCCAGGAAGCATCTATGGTTCTTTGACTTTAGAAGAGGCTTTGGAAGGTCGTTCGTCAATCCGCAATAAAACGATTGCACGTACTCTTGAAAAAATAGATGTTCTTGAAGGCTGGGGTTCTGGCTTTAAGCGCATTTTCGCTGAGTGTGATGAATACGGAGTTGATAGACCTGAGTTCCTTGAAATTGGGGATATGCTCAGAGTTAATTTTTATCGTCCTTCATACAAAAATATCGGCGATAAATCGGCGATAAATTACAAGGAAAAAATTCTTGAATACTTAGATGAATATGCAGAAGCGCGTACACAAGATATCTCTTTATACATTGGGCTAAAACTTTCTCGTACAAAAGATTATCTGTCTGAGCTTGTAGAAGAAGGTAACATCATTGCTAACGGTGCTAATAAGAATAGAACATATTCTTTGAAAAAATAGGAAAAAGATGGGATTCAACAGTATTGAAAAAACAATAATAAAAAAGGGTCGATTTTTCCTTTCTACGAATTATCTGGAGTTAAAAACTGGTTTGTGTATTCACTGCCTTCTTTTTCAAAGGCTTTATACAGCAAATCTAAATCATCATCACTAAAATAAATTTTTGCAAAACCACCAAAAACCCAGCCTTCTGTTCCGTCTTCAGTTCTAATTCTGTACCAAAATGACTTCAAATTCTCAATTATATCTATATTATCAGATTCACCTAATATTTTTATTTTTTGAAATTTCGCTAATTTCCCTAAAATCTTTATATCCGAATTTACCGAGGGATATTCTCTAATTCTAACATTTTCAACTATTGCTAATCCATTAGTTTCTACTTTATCTGTTGTCAATAAAATATTTTTATTAATATTCCTGTTTTCTTTGTAATTTCCTTTTTTTAGACTATTAATTCGTTTCTGAATTTGTTCTTTTGAAATTGAAATTACAGTTTTTTTTGGATACCCATAAAATCTATACGAAGGATTACCATATAAAATAAAATTACCTGATATATATGATACCTCAACTTTATCTTCAAATATTCTTCTTGAATCAAAGTTAAAATATAAAAAATTTCTCCCGAAATTACATTCCCAGGTGTCATATTTATTATATATAGAACCTCCATAGGAGCCATTTATATTTATTAAATCAAAATCAAATTGATTGTTTTTTACAAGTTCTTCCATGTTGTTACTTTTTGCCACACATGATAATAACGTGAATGATAAAAAAAACATAATGTAAAAATATTTTTTAAATATTTTATAATATTCATTATTTATACCTCTCAAAAAAAGAAGTTGGATTATAAACTGTTCTCCAAGATTTGTTGTACATACTTTCTAATTTATAATTAGTACCAAATAAAATTTTCATTGCACTATCTGAATAAAAAATATTATCTTGTGTATAAACTGAATAATGCAAATGTGCTCCAGTAGATTTTTCACCAGTATTGCCATATAAACCAACAATATCTTTTGAATTATAAAATTTATCATTTATTAAATTTGATTGTTCTGACAAATGGCCATATTCACCAAAAATTCCTGTTGAAATAAATTCATCTTCAAAATTATAACCATAGTTCATTTGTAGGGTCCAACCTTCTGCTGCATTCCAACCATTATTCCAAATTTTACCAGAAAGCCCCAATAAAAGATTGTCTGAACCAGAATCTTTTACAATATCAATTCCATAATGTAAATTGTTATAATTTTTATAGAAATAAGTATAGTCTTCGATTGTTCCATCCGAAAGTTTAAAATTTTTAAGCAAATTTCCATCATTATCTCGCATATAATCACCATAAACACCTGAAATTTTTGTTCCTTTAGATTCAAACAACGCACCAGCACTATTATAAAAATCACTTTTGGCATTATATAAATCTATAAAACGCCCGACAGAAGACAATGAAACTCCTTTCATATCAACAGAACCTATATCTATGCCATTAGAGAACGCATAGAGTCCGTCCGCTGTTGAATCATAATGATTAGCGAAGGCTTGTGGCACTATTGTGTTCCCGTATTTTCTCCAAACAGTTTTGCCTGATATCTGTTTGTCCATATTTTCGTTTATTACACTTCCGTTCCAATACCAGTTGTCTTTATTGTTTTCGTCATTTCCGATTGTGTAATGGGAAAGGTTTTTATCCATCAAGTTTCTTACATTGTCAACTTGCTTTTCCGTTGCGTTTTTTCCATATAGGATTTCTACCAGACTTCCTTCCAGGCCTTTTGATTCTGTCTTATATATCAAATTACCATTTTCGTCGTACAAGTTTGCCTTGCCGTCGTATGCAATGGAGCCGTCATCCAGCAGTTTCCAGTAATCCGCGCTTGAATCATAGTTTGCATCTACATAGTTTGGGAATACACCGGAGTTTCCTGTCTGAGATGCATACATATATGCGTTCATGTCGTTATTAAAACCTCATAAATATTTACAAATCGTTTATAATTTGATAATCAGCATTATCTTGGATTGTAAAACTAGCAGTGTTATAATTAATAACAATTATGTATTGGGGAGCATAATATGCTTCTGCTTTAAGATGAATATTTTTGTCATAAAAATACAATCCCAAAATAGATTCATTTTCGCAATCTTTTGCTCTAATTTCTCTTATTAATACATTATTATCTTTTTTTATCAGTAATTGCACATCATCACAAACGAAAAGCTCCCTTTCTTTATCATACTTTTCAAACCAAATATAATAATTGGTTGCATCCATCGAAAATATACTTAATACTCCAATTCTTTCTCTATCTTTACCAGGTTCTTCTTTGGAAACTGATGTTGCAAAGTAAACAATTGATTCTCCTGATTCGTATAAAATGAAACTCTTTCCTTTCATATTATGTCTTATTACATCAAAACTGACATCTTTATTTTTATTTAAGAATTCATAAATATCAATTTCCTCATACTTTTTATCCATTTCATTTTTTATTTCAGTATGTGTAAAATTATTTTTTTTTCCTAAATCGGCATCAGTTATTTGTATTTTTTCTTTTTTATGTTTTTTTGATATTTCTTTCATATTTCCAGTTCTTTTTGAAAAACAACTAAATTGCAAAAAGGTCATAAATATTACTATAACAACTCTATTGATTTGTTTCATCTTGAATACCTCTACCAATTATATGTATTTGCTGTAGAATTTATATTGTATTTTGATTTATCAACAAATAGAAATTTGTCATAATAGTATCTGTCATTATAATAAATTCTATTTGATACATTTTCTGTATTGTTTGTCAAATAATCTAAATAAGGACTTGTGTTTGAAGTTGATATATCTTCATGAGCATGATATCCATACCTTATGTCATTCCATTCTCCCGTATTGCCAGTTTTACCTAGAATAGTATTTCCTAAAATATTTTGTTCTCGCTTCACATTTATTTTTGATAAATGTAATATTCTATAGAGAATTTTATCGTTATAATTTTGTCCTTTGTATAAATAATTTAATTTTGTAGTAACATCAACATGCAATCCTTGAATTGAATCTTTATTATTTCCTATATTTGAAATATAAGAAGTATTATTAAAAATCAAAGGGAATATATCAGTTGATAAGGTGTTTGAATCAATACCTCGGTGGGGATTAGAAGATATATTTCCTGTTGCTCCAAGTAAAGTAGAAACTTCTTTATCCAAAAAAGTTTCATTTATACCATATTCCGGCATTCCGCCTGTTATAAAGTTATTTGCCTTAAAATCTTCATAAGAGATGTATTTGTTGTTACCAGCAAAATAGCCTTTTATACTTCCCCAGGTGCCTTTGTATTCATCTTTTATATCCATTATCCCATTGGCTACCATATTCTGATAAATATTTTTTGGATTATGCTGTTCCAAAGTTGCTGTATAACCTGTTAGAGAATCTGTCAGTTCTCTTGTTTCATATATTTCTTTATATGTTTTACCTGTTCCATTTTTGCCGGTGGTCATATCCATTTTTATTGACAATGAGCCGTCTATCGAATTCTCTGGGTTGATCCATGATTTGCCGTCCCACTTCATTCCTGCCTGCCTCATCAGATAATACGCTTCTGTCTGATTTTCCAATCCTAGTATTTCTGTCAAACTGCCTTGTATACCTTGATTGTCTGTCTTATATATCAAATTACCATTTTCGTCGTACAGGTTTGCCTTGCCGTCGTATGCAATGGAGCCGTCATCCAGCAGTTTCCAGAAATCCGCAGATGAATCATAGTTTGCATCTACATAGTTTGCGAATGCTTCGGTGTTTCCTGTCTGGGCCGCATATAGATACGCGTTCAGGTCGTTCTGTAAATTATTGTCTGAATAGATGTGGCTTAGCATCTCGTTTGAATATAAGCCGTCGCCCA
>CAZPRO010000200.1:0-4418 GCA_964588775.1 uncultured Clostridium sp. | reverse complement strand
AACCTCTGAAGGAGCAAGTGTTGAATGGACATATGCAGATTGTAATGTTTCAAATAAAAAATCCTTGCTATTTCAAAATTTTATCTGCCTGTTCCTTTTATCGTTGAGTTACCACTACATTAAGTTTTACGTCCTTTATAGATTGTTAGTATTCATGATTTTTTATATTTATGTCTATGTGATTATATGGTATTGATATGTTTTCTTCATCAAATTTCATTTTCACTTGTTCTAATAAGTTGAAGTAAACTGTCCAATAATTTTCTGTTTTAGTCCATACCCTTACTATAAAGTCAACTGCACTTTCGCCATAACTGTTTACATTTACAAAAGGTTCTGGTTCAGTTAATATAAGTTCTTGATTCTCAATAACATAATATATTGCATTTTTTACCTTTAAAATATTCTCTTCATAACCCACAGAAAAAATCAAATCCACTCTTCTTGTATCTTTTCCGTTGTAATTTACTATACTTTTATTTGCCATATCACCATTAGGTATTAATATCTGCTTATTATCAAAAGTTGTAAGATAGGTATAAAATATGCCTATTCTTTCTACTACGCCACTATACTCACCACTATCAATTAAATCACCAACATTAAATGGTCTTAATAATAGTATAATAACTCCTCCAGCAAAATTTGACAGACTGCCTTGAAGTGCAAGACCTACTGCAAGACCTGCTGAACCAATAAGTGCTATAAGTCCGCTGGTTTTTAATCCTATATATTCCATAACTAAAAGCAGCAGCAGACCTTTTAAAGAAATTCCAAGCATTGCTTCAAGAAATCTACTTATAGTAAGATCCAACTTTCGCTTTTCAAAAATTGTATTGATTATATTAATTATTTTCTTTATAACCTTAAAACCAATAAAAAGTATAATTATACTAATAGCAATTTTTAGTCCTGTTGTACTTATCCATATTTTTAACATATCTAAAATGGATTCTATCATTATCTCACTCCTCTATATAATAAAAATCTTTTTTATTATATAGGATTATATTGTTATATGCTACTGTATTTTTATAGCAAATAATAATACCACATTTGATTTTAACAAATGTGGTATTATTACTTCTATTTCTTTGATTTACCTTTAGCTGAACTTTTTCCTTTAAATTTGTTAACTGGCTTTGTTTTAGCAACTTCCTTTGGCTTAGCTTGAACTTCTGCCTTTTTTTCATGTAGTTTTTTTTCTTCCTTTACTGCTTGTACCTTTGATAATTTTAGTAGTTCCATACATTTCTGTACATCACCTTCTGCAATAATTAAGTTTTCAGACACTGCCTTTTCAACATCTAATTTCCTATCAATTATATCTAATAGGTCCTTTGAATCTACTGTAATTTTTGCAACTCTATCATAATAATCATAAGGTTCTATTGATAATACTTTATCCTTTATTTCTAAATACACATTAGAATAATTATCATCTTTTAAATCAATTTGAACTGCTATAGTGCCTTCTATATTATTGACATCAGCATCCTTAAATCTCTTTCTTAATTCTTGTACAACATCTTCTTGTTTCATGTTTACACATCCTCTCTAAAAATCCCTTAAAAATTATTATACACTTATGTTACTACATTTATCAAGCATTGACAATATTTAAGATGGTATATTTTTATGATTATGATAATTATGTTAAGAAATTTTACATGCTTTTTGCTTATGCTTCTATACATATATATTATTTAAAATATAAAATATTCCATAGAAAATTTTATATTAATTTATTTTTTCTATGCTATAATTAAACTTAGTAATAAAATACAAGGAGGAAATATTTTTGGAATCAAAACTAACTATATTTGAAAAATTTGCTTACAGCTTATATAACTTTAAAGCTTATAAATATTTTATTAAGGAAAAGTTTCTTAAATCTTTATTATACATATTAATTGTAAATATTGTTTTCTCATTTTTTGTAAGTATAAAACTAGCCAGCAGCTTAAACATGGTATCTACTGAGTTTAAAAATGTTTTAAATTCAGATGTTCCAAACTTTTATATAAAAGATGGTTCTTTTCATGTGGATTCAGATGAACCCTTCATATATAAAGATATTTCTGCTAATCTTACATTTGTTCTAGATAATTCACCACAGTCACAAAATACATTATCTAAATATGACAATGTACTTTTAGTCAATAATGATAAATTAACTTTAAAAATAGCTAATACAAAAATTCAGGAAATATCCTTTAAAGAAAGTCCAGATATTACAAAAGATGATTTTTGTTCCTTAATAGATTTAGAAATTTCATTTTTTATAATATGTATATTTTTTATAGTTCCTATATTGTTTATTTTCTGGCACTTATTTTCAGCTTTCATAATACTTGGACCTTCAGTATACCTTCTTGGAAAATCCATTAATTTAGATATAACCTATAAAGAGGCCTCTCTTGTAGCAGTATATTCATTGAGTTTTCCAATAATACTTACATCACTGTTATTTTTAATAGAACAATTATTCTCTGGATTTTTCATTCTGTATTATGCCCTTGCATTTATCTACTGCAATATGGCAATGAATTCAATTAAAGAATCAAAAAATACTCATATTAACAACACAATTTAAAATAACAAATACATTATTATTTTTTACATATTAAATTCCTTATAAATAAAGTCTGCAGATATATTTGTCCTAACTTAAACTTATATTATTTTTTATAGTTAAATTTAAGTTATAACAAACATTCTACAGACTTTTATAAATATTATGTTCTAAAAAAACTTCTAATTCTGAACATTCTGCATTCTTCTTCCTTTAGTGCCAAAACCTCTGTCCATAGAATTTGTAATTCCTTCTGGTGCTGCCTTGGTTACTGTTTCTGATATTGTAAAGCTTAATACTTCTGTTCCTTTTGTATAATCTGCATCTTTGCAAAGCCCATCTGTAATTTTTCCATTACTTACACTTCCTCCTGTATATACCTTATAAGTAGATTGAGTTTTCAAATCTGGTAAAGAAATAACTACTGATGAATATTTTTTTAATGGTTTTATTGTTATAATTTCATTGCCATTTTCATCTTCTATTCTTACTAAAGATTCTGCTTCCTGTTCATCTAGTGTAAGCATTACACAATTTTGAGATGAATCATTACTTGCTGCCTGTGCCATTCCGCTGCTTCCAATTGCAGCAAATATTCCTCCGCTTATTTTAAAGGTATTATTATAATCAATAGCTCCATTTCCATTGTCCGTTGGACCATATATTAAAACGGTACCTGCTGTCATTTCAATACTGCCATTTGAATCAAGCCCATCACCTGATGCTTTAACAACCATGTATCCGCCATTAATTGTAAGTTTGCCTGTACCCTCTAAACTCATGGATGGATTGTCATTTCCAGGCATTAGTTCCATATCTTTCGAAGGCATTGCTCCTTTTTGCATCATGTTTTCTTGTGAATCTTCATTTTTCCCTGCAGCATTTACTCCATCATCACTGGCAGTAATATATATAGTACCATTTTCTATGGTTATTTCTTCTGCCTCCATACCTTCATAAGACTTTTCTACATTAATATTTCCTCCATAAATATACAGCTCATTATCTCCATGAATTCCATCATCACCAGTACTAATTTTTATGTTTCCTTCAGATATTATTACACTATCATTGGTGTGGACAGCATCATCACTGCTGTCAATATTTATGTCAGCACCTTCAATAACAATACATGTACCTGCCTTAATTCCTTTGCTGCTGTCCACTGCATCAGATTCTGTTGTTTCTTCATTATTTTCCAAATTCTGTACTTCCAAATTATACTCTAACTGCTGTATTTCTCTAGTCTTTAAAGGATCAGGCGGCATTATTTCACCATTTTCAGGTCTTTTGCCAAAATTCATTCCCCTTCCTTCTCCTGGCATCTTATCTTCAACATGATGAGCTTCACCTTTTTCATTTCCTCCGCCAGACATAATATTTATTGTTCCATCTTCTATATAAACATTATTTTCCCCCTGAATACCATCGCCTTCACTGGTAATGTTTATTGTTCCACCTTTAATATATATATATCCTTTCTCTTTTTCCCCTTCTTTAATTTCTTCATCAAAATTGGACTTTAACCCATCCTTTCCACTATTAACAATTATATTTCCTCCAGTTACAGTTAAGGAATCTCTTCCCTTTATTCCATCTTCAACTGCATTAACTGTTATATTCCCTCCATCTATCTGAAGTCTGTCTTTACCTGTAATACCTTCTTTATAATTTCCATTAACAATAAGGGTTCCTTCACCCATGATTGTTAAATCATCCTTGCTATAAATTGCAGCATATGGCTCATCAGTATTTTCAGATTCAAAAATATATTCTTTCCCATCACTGATTTTATTTTCTGTACCTTCTGCAAGATAAATAACTGTTTTATCAGCCTGCTTTA
>CAZPRO010000199.1:2039-4421 GCA_964588775.1 uncultured Clostridium sp. | reverse complement strand
ACAGCTTTATTTTTATCTATACCATATAATCTCTACACTATAACCCTTTATTCCTGCTAATTTAATAATTTATTAATATCTTCTTGTGCTTTTGTAAGCCCATCTCCTGCTGATACACTTCCACTTAGAATCTGATCTCTTGTATCTAAAAGTATCTGTTCTGCCTCAAGTCCTGCATCTCCTGGGAATGAAGTCCATGATACAACACCATCCATTTGAGTAGTTGCTGCCCTCATCATTTCATTTTCTGCAAGAAAATTCTTCAATCCATTTTCTGCATCTGCAACATCTTTTCTTGGTGGAACATATCCAGTTCCTTCTGTCCATGCTGCCATTGATTCAATGCTATATAAATATCTTTCAAATTCCCATGCTGCTTTCTGCTGTTCTTCATCCTGTGCTGTTATTGCTAAGAAACATCCACCGGCTGGAAGTCTTTTTTCTTTTCCAGACCATGCTGGTGAGTTAATTGCTGCTACATTAAATTGTGCACCTTTTTGAACATTTGCTCTTTGTGCTATTGTTGTATATAACATTCCGACATTACCATCTATAAAAGACTGAACGCCTTCATTCCATGAAATATGAAGTGCTGATTTTGTATTAACAACCATATCTGCATACATTTCATAGGCTTTTATTCCTTCTTCTGATGCAAAAGTTGCTTTTCCATCAGTTATCATTCGTGCACCATTACTTTCAAGAACAGCCTGTGTTGCCCAGTTATCTGCTGGTTCCTGAATATATAAACCATATTTCCCTGTTTTTTCTTTTATTGTATCTGAAAAAGCTTTAACTTCTTCCCATGTTTTTGGTCCGTTCTCATCAAGACCTGCTTCCTTTAATATGTCTTTATTTATGTATAAAACAGGTGTACTTAATGAATAAGGTATTCCAACCTGTGAACCACTGCCGTTTTTAGCTAGTTCCAAAACATTTGGTAAAAAGTTATCCTGCAAAAAGCTTTTATCTTTAGGATAATATTTATCAATAATATCCTGCGGTTCACTATATTTAAAATTGTTTGAGAAATAATCTAAAAATGCCCATCCAACCTGAATTACTGCTGGTGTTTTTCCTGTTGCAGCTTCAGCCTGAAAGTTTTGTAACAGTCCTTTATACATATCTGGATTGTATTTTGCAACAACTTCTACATCTTCACTTTGAGCATTAAAGTTTTTAACAAGTTCATCTACAGTCTGCCCTCCTTGAGTTTCTGCATTACAATGCCAATATTCAATTTTTATTTTTTCTCCATTGCCTTTTGCCTGTCCCTTATTTGCTGAGTCAGCTCCATTACTGCTGCATCCAGCTAAAGTTAATGCTGCAAAAGCTACAGCTGTTATCATTTTTAGCAATCTTTTTTTCATTAATTAACTCCTCCTAATACATGGTTACATTTTTTATTTATTCAGAACTGATACTTTTAATTTTCTCAGTAACTGCTATTTATATATTAATTATTAGTTTTTATATGAACTTTTCTATAACTTCAATAACACCCTTCTCATAGTCCCCATATGTAACAAAATCAGCAATTGTTTTTAAATCTTCTACCGCATTATTTACTGCATAGCTTTCATTTCCTTCTTCAAGAAGTTCCTTATCATTCATGTGATTTCCTATTGATATGTAGTATCCATCTTCTATATTGAGATACTGTTTTAGTTTCTTTAATGCACTTCCCTTTGAAACATTTTTCTTTACTATTTCAAAGTAATCATCTTCGGATATAACATATCTAAAGGAACTTTTTATGTTATTGTCCCATCTGCTCCATGCTTCTTCTATTATTTTTATATTTCCTATAAGAAGTATTTTGTTTACTATTCGTTCATTATTTATATTTTCATCATTACATTCACTGCATTTGGTTTTTTCTTTCAACTCATACTTCTTAATTCTTTCATTGTGTTTTAAAGTAAACACTTGTCCATTATCATAAAAAACAACACTAATATTATGTCTTTCAATGTCCTTTAAAAATTCCTTTAAAACTTCAAATTTAAAGTTTTCAGAATAAATTTCACTTCCATCTCTTGTTACAATCTTCGCTCCATTATAAGCAATATATGGTGCATTAATTCCAATCTTTTCAGCAACTCCTATGCTTGTCTCAACTGGTCTTCCTGTTGCTATTGTAAATATATTTCCCTGTCCTTGAAATTCTTTTACTTTAGCTATAAGTTCTTGAGATACATCATAGTCTTCTACATCACTGTTAAAGAGCGTGCCATCCAAATCAGATACTATAATTTTTTTACTCATTATTAACTCCTCTTTATTTTTACTTACTATGTTTATTCTAATAACTGAATGTAAAGAAAATATTAGATTGCTGTTAAGATTATATTTTTAAAATATTAAATCAATGTAAAAAAT
>CAZPRO010000199.1:0-1939 GCA_964588775.1 uncultured Clostridium sp. | reverse complement strand
AAAAAATAAGCATAGATAATTAAGTAAAAATCACCTAATTATCTATGCTTATTTAGTCACAATTAAATTTATAAGTATCCAGCTTAACTGGATTATCACCACTTTTTAATATGTTTTTTTATTCAGTCATATTTGCAAGCCTATATTCAACTGATGTCATAATAATTTGATATACTATTAATTAATACTTTTTGATACTCTATTGAAATTTATATGCATTATATATATCTTCCATTTCATTAATTGTTTTTTGAAGATTTTCTCCTTCACTGTCTATTTTCTTCAATGTTTCAGTTTGTTCACTAAGAACAGAAACCATCTGCTCACTACTTGCTGCTGTTTCTTCTGAAATTGCAGATACAGAATCAATAAGATCAATTACCTTCTTTTTACCTTCTTCCATGTCTCTGCTGACCATATCTGTTTCTACAATAGCATCCTGTACTACTTTTATACCATCAAAAATCAATTCAAACTGATGATTAGTAATATTTAATGCATTTTCCTGGTCTTCTATAGAACCCTTAATTTTTGTAACTGATTCAACTGCAGTATTAGAAGTTTCTCTTAATTCCACCAGCAAAGTTTCTATCTCATTTGTTAATGCATTTGACTGATTAGACAATTCTCCTATTTCACTAGCAACAACTGCAAAACCTTTTCCATGCTCTCCTGCTCTTGCTGCTTCTATAGAAGCATTTAATGCAAGTAAATTAGTTTGTTCTGAAACATCCATAATGCTCTTACATGCTTCATTAATCTTTTCAACACTTTTATGATTCCTATTAATCATATTATATACTTCCTGAGTAATATTCTGAGTAGTTCCTATAACCTGCCTTAACTGATTTATCGCCTCTTGACCTTTTTGTTTGCTTGTTGCCATTGTAGTAGCTAATTTTGTTAATTCATCAATAGCAGCTTTCTGTTTTACTATAAGCTTCCCTAACTGATACATTTCTTGTACACCAGTTTCTAATTCTCTTGCCGTATTATTAGCACCTTTAGCAATTTCATTAACTGTACTATTAACAGTTTCAGCTGAATTAATACAATTTAATGTAATTTTGTTTAAGTTTCCTATAGTATTTGTTAAATTATCATTTTGATTTTTACTCATTTTTATAAGTTTAAGAAAACCATGACACATTTTTATTAATGCCATTTTCATTGTGCTAAATTCATCTAAGCTTTTTTCTCCATTCTTATTTTTTTTCTTTTTCTTTTGCTTTTCAATGTTCTGCTCAAAAGCTATAAAATCACCTTGATCTATCAACTGCACTATTTGTGTCATATTATTAACTTCTTTAAACTCATGTTTTAATACTAATACTATTGTTATCCATATACTAATGGCAATAACCATGGCTAATAAAATATGTCCTATAATATTATACTTTGTTAATTCCTGAATGCTTTTCTGATTAAATCCTATACGCACTGCCCCCCAATGCTCTCCATTAACCTGAAAAGGACATATAATATCATAAGCCCATTCTTCCTGAATGCTTGCCCATCTTTCTCCTTGGTCTAATTTTCCATTAACTGCTCCACCTAATACATATTCATCGTCACTATAATCTTTTCCAATCTTTTTTAAATTGGTATGTGCAACTGCAACTCCTTTATTTGATAAAACCACTGCATAATCTACATATTCTTGATTAAATAAATTTTGAACAAGTTCCTGTAACTTTTCAGTATAAATTTCCTCACTATTATTAGTTATAATATCTTGAGCATGCAATGAAAATTGCTCTACTGTATGCATTTGCTCTTGATGAATTTTATTAGAAATTTGCTTATTGAGATCATTAATTGTTAATGTTGAAAAAACAACTAATGCTACTATTACACATAACATTGTAATTGATGCAACTTTAGCTTTTATTCCATAATTAAATTTTTTTGACTTATTATTCTCCATTTTACCTCTCCC
>CAZPRO010000198.1:0-4442 GCA_964588775.1 uncultured Clostridium sp. | reverse complement strand
TTTTATATTATATCATGACCGAATAATTATTGTCTAATTAATTATAACCCATCCAGTGGCTCTTTTTCTTCTTTTGCAATTTTCATTGGAACAGACTGTCCATAATAGGCTCTAATCTTCCCATTGGCAATCTCATGTCTCTTCTTTCCCGATTTTTGAATCATTACAAATAAATCTTTTTCAGAAATATTTTCCCACTTTTCATCCTTATTCAAAGCATCCAACAATTACCCAACTGGTACCCAGCCTACTTCATCCATTTCCAACTCATATTCCCATGGGGCATGGCGAAGTGCATATGATATTTCTTTACTTAATTCTGTTAATCTATCCATCACATTCATCCTCATTAATCATTTCTTCAACAGCATCCTTGAACCAGTCCCAAAAGCATTCATATTCTTTTCTTTGTTCATAACCAGCACTATCATGACAGAACCTCGCAAAGGTATACACCTGACAAACTGACGCAAAACGATTACAGCTAACGATATAAACTACATCTCCACTCTGCAGAACCGATGTAAGTTCACCTAAACTTCCAGCATTGTAAATGTTATTAACACGAATCTTCTTACTTCTGAAAAACACCTTTGTTGTCTCATCATCCAGTGATGAAATAAAACCATATACCATAATTTTCTACCTCCGATTATTGATAGAAAACTTATGCCTATATGCGTCATACTGAAAACAGTCTGTAGTTTCCAGAGTTCCTTAAAGTCGGCAGGAAATGTTTAAAAGATTTGTTTAAATTTATACACTTTTTTCATCTTAATTCTTAGTCGCACACTTCTTACTTCAGAAAATACGCAAAAAATCGAACATATACAAAAATTCAAATACCATAACAGAAGAAAGAATCTGCGGATTTATGGAACTATGCAGTATCGGTAGATGAGCAGGTTTCTGGAGATATTAGTTGATTTGATATTTGAAAAATCAGAATGAATCAAAACAGCGGTGTGATGTTAGGAAGTAAAGATTTAGATTGGAGAATTTCGATGGTATCAGATACAGATAGTTTCAGATTACTGGGGATTATCCTTCATTCTCTTAATTGTCTGTATTTAAGAGACCCCAGCGAATTATTTGTAAGTTGTCTGTGAATGTCATAATTCATCTTAAAGTAAAACTTAATTGCAGTCAAATCTTGAAAAACACTTGTCTTCCTGAGGTTTCAGTATACATTCTGGCAGTTCTGTGTATAAAAATGAGCAAACGGATATCCTTCTTATACCACCACAACATGAAGAAATTTCATATAAATCCTCATATCGAAATAATAATGCAGGATTCGATGCTTCTTACGTAAAATCAGATACTATAAGGTTTACAAGCACTTATCAAAACATCAGTTCTGTGGAGAAACTATATTTTTCCATTAGCAGAAATGCCAATACTGTATGGCTTTTCAGTATAGTCTGAAAACTTTGTCCGACACTTTGGTTTGAGTACAACGATTTGAATATACAAAAATGCCCTTCTTACAATTACCACTAAAATAATGAAAATCTGCAGGTGGATTACCGCTTTTTAGACTGATTTTTGTATCTAAAATACCGCCTTTTGAGATTAAGTTTTTGACAGTTATCATACAGAAAACGCATCATCTTCACAGCACCAAGTGTCATGAAAACAATGCGTTCTAAATTTTTAAAGAAAAAATATTCAGTTGTGATTTCGGATGTTCTTAAGCACACCTAGATGGTGAATTACACCCTAGCATCTCTAAATTAATACATCGAATTAATGCCAGTGATAAAAGCTATTTTTGAAATTCTCTAAATTTCACCATCAAATTATGCTGTAAAAATATATCCTGTTTTTTCCATTTGAATCAGTTCATCATTAGTATACTCTTTTACAAAAAACTCTCCTTTTTTAATATTTTGGTACGGTACATTCTTTTTTATCCACTTCGCAAGCATATTGTACTCCATAATATAGTTTTTACTTTGTTGTGTCTGACCATTATTAGATTTGTAATACTGGTCAGATATCCATAATCTACCTCGTAATATTCTATTTTCTTTTACCCTTGTTTTACAGAATTCAATAATTGGACTATTTAGCACATCAATTGAGTTATTTTTAGTTAATAAGCAACCAAATTCGTTCTTATACAAGTAGTAATCGTTATAAGAACATAAATTTTGAAAATCAATTTTATTCCCTTCGTTATCAAGAAACAAAAAATTATTACTGATAAGAAAATCAATAAACTGATTTTGTACATTTTCACTCATATAAAAGTTTATTTGTTTTCCCATAACAACCATTCCTTTCATTAATATTCAAAAATTATTGGTCCCATCTGTGGATTATTATATGGCCAAAAATACACTGGTGCACCATTATAATCAGATGAATTCATTATATCATCTATCGCCTTCGATTCACGCATTATAGGTGTACCATTTTTATTAACTTTTCCAACTTGATGGATTTTAGTAACTTCTCCATCTACAATTTCCACAGCATCTGCATATCTTCTCTGTTTATATCCATTAGGAGTATCATACTTTCGTTCATATTGAATTTTACCATTAGCATTTGTCTTCTCAATCGAATTAATTGTATTTTGATGTGCTGTACCACCTTTTTTCCCATTTGGATTAGGTACGGTCTTACTACCACTCTTATTTACAACTGATTCAACATTTTTATATTCTTTATTTATATCACAAATAAGCAGATTTTATTGCAGTTCTACTTGCAGATGCTGCCGCCTTACTTGCTGCTTTACTTATAGATGAAGCAATAGATTTATATGAAGAACTTGCTTTCTTTGATGTTGAACTTTTTTATATGATGATGTACTTTTTCTAGAAAATATTTTTGAAATAGATGATATCCCCATAATTATACCTCTTTTCTACACGAATTGAGAATTAAATTTATATGAATTTGAATTCTCTATATTAAAATCATCTTCCAATACATATTCTCCATCAACAAATAGCTTCAACTTCCACTTACCTGTCTTATATACTTTTTCATTCTCACTAATGTCTAACCAGAACCATAAAGTAACTAATTCATTTATATCTTCTGAACATAACGCTTTTTCTGAATATTCAAAAAGCTCACCATCTGGAGTATGCCATAATGCAGTTATTGCATAAATTCCTGTAATATTTTTAAAATTAATATAACTTCATTTTGATTTAATTCATTCCTAATTAACTTTTAATTTTATATTTCATCCTTCTAAAGTAATTTTCTCTATTAAAAATAAAGCTTTAGATTTTGTATAACAAATAACAAAATCCAAAGCCTCTAACTACCAGAACAATCAAATTCTTTAATACATATTTATTTTTACTATTTTTGTAAATTTCTCATTTACTTATGATACGATTCTCCGTATCATACTCAAGTGATAATGCTTTTTTTATTTAAAAAGGATACCTTTTTATGGTATCCTTTAGCTTTCTAATTACTTATTGATTGTCTAATTATACTCACCTGTGATTCTGTAAGTCCTGTAAGTTTTGCTATTAGTGCATCTGACATTCCTTCTTTTATTGCTGTTTTTGTTATTTCTATCGCTTTTTTCTTTTCACCCTTTTTTATTCCATCTTCAACCAGCATTTCTCCAAGTTTTGTCATACTTATCTCCTCCTTTACTTTTTCCAAATCTTTTCCGTCCAAAAATTTATCTGCAAATGCATATAGCATTGATTCAACATCATATCTATATTCATTATCTATTTTCTTTACAAGCCTTATAGATTTTATTATCTTATCAAGTTTACTTAGCTTTCCACTCATTATAGGTGTAAATGTTAATGCAATCAAATCTTGTTTTGTTACTTCAATATTATTATTTAGCTTTTCTTCAACTTCTTGAATTACAATATCGCCATCTTTATCAAAGATAGATATAGCTTTTACATTATATTGATTTATTCCTGTTTCTAATACTGACTTTGTATTTTGAATTCCATTAGAGTATACAACATATGTTACTACATCTTTTCCAGTTTGAAAGCTTAGTAATGATTCGTAAGCTCTGAATCTTCTAAGGTCGTCTTTTCCTTTGTCTGTTGTTTGAAATTCCACATGAATGTATGTGTCATCTTCCATTAGAAAAGTGTAATCCATGTGAAGATTTTTTGCTTCTAGCACAACTATTTCTGTTGAACTTGAATCTTTTACTTTTTTATCTATTCCAAAAAACTTTAGACCTTCTTCTGCAAAGACATCCATTGCTTTTTTCATTATCAAATCTTCGTGTTTTATATCACTATACTTAGTCAATATTCACACTCCTAACTACTATTTATATTTTTATTATAGCCTATTATTCTATTTCATACATTAGCATTTTAAATTTTTCCTACATTGTATTTCACCACTTTCTTTTATTCTTTCTGTTATCAGCTTATCTTCATTGCTTGGTGTTGTATCTCCTGATGGATGATTATGAAAAAGTA
>CAZPRO010000197.1:0-4461 GCA_964588775.1 uncultured Clostridium sp. | reverse complement strand
GTATTGCATAAATGATTTAATATTCAAACAATAATTATAGCATATTGTATAAAGAGAATAAAGTATTATACGTTATGTGAATATATGGTAATATAGGTGTAATAGACATATTAAAAGTGGAAAATGTTATTAAAAATTAAGTGCAAAGGGTGGAACAATGACAAGAGAAGAATTAAAAGAGTTTTTTTATAATAATGTACAAAGATATGAAAATCTTTCAGAAGAAACATTGAGTTATATTTATGAGGAAAGTGATGTTGTTCCTGTAAATACAAAAACAGGTCAGTATTATACAATTGATTATTTTAAGGAAATAAAGGAAGAACTTAATGGTGAAAATAGTGAAATGGCAAAAAGAATGCTTTATGTAATTTCAAAAATAAAAAGAGGGGATCTTTGTTCAAAATATTCAACAAATAAAGATAATATAAATTTTTTAATTTTAATAGGATATGATATGCAGAGTATATTAAACGAAACACTGCTTAAATCTAAATTTTGGTTTTTTGAAAATAAGGCATATGATGTTATGACTGTTTTGGTGGAAAATTTTGAGGATGAAGTCTGCAAAATATGTGAAGAATTGACTATAGAAGAGTTAGCAAAATATAAGAAGAAAGATTGCGAGGAAAATGAGTTTTTAATGAAGCTTACAGCAGCTGCAGCTCTTCTTCAGCTTAATAAAGAAAAATATAGTAAGTATGTGGATATTTTAATAAATTACTACACAAATTTAGAATTTGATACAGAAGCAACAGTAATATTATATCATTGCTATAAATTTAGTGAAGAATTGAAAAACATATTTAAAAGTGAGCTTTTAAAGAATCCAAATATTTCATTGATTTTAACAAGACAATGTATTAATAAAAATCAGCTTTTAAAGTTATTAATGGAAGAAGGCTTGAAAACATATCCTTATTATATGATTTTAGCTTGTAATTATGAGGATGATGTAGAAAAAGCAAAAGTTTTTAATAAATTATTTGCTGAAGATAAGACAACATTTTATGAAACATATGAATTTATTAAAAGTGCATCTGGTAAAGAATATAATTCTATATTCCTGCTTGCAATTATGCTTAAAAATGGAGAAGGAAAAGAACAGTTAGAAAAAGATAAATCACAATTTATAAATTATACATATGAGATTACACACAGATCAAATGAAAAAAAGAATATTTATAATGAGTGTATTAAGGATATTGCAAGTGCAAAAGTATTATTTTCACGTCTGATAAAAACCAACAGAAGGAAAATGAAGTTTGGATCATATTTAGATTTAATAAGAATTTTTTCTGTACTTTATGATTTTGATTCTAATGCAAAGAAATTTATAGATTTTATTATAGAAAATTTAAAAGAAAAAGGTGAATTAAGGCTGCTATGTTTAGCAATTAATAATTTTATAAACATAAGAAAAATATATATGGATATAGATATTAACAATGAAATAGAACAGATTTTAAATAGATATATAGATGAAGAGTATCTTTATAAGTTTTTGTGTATTAGTACAAAAGATTATTATTTGAGTGATACAATTTTTAATCATCAGCTTGTTTGCAAATATACAAGAGAAAATCAACAAAAAGCTGTTGAATTTTTTGATAACAGGCTTGTAAAGAATGATATTGATACTACTTTAATATGGATGGAACAGTTATATAATCACGCAAAGATAAATGATTGTTCAAAAGTATTGGAGTTTCTAAATTATAAATCAAAAAAAATAAGAAATTTCTGTGAAAAATTTATAAGTAATAATGAAGAAAAACTTAGAGATGATCTTGAAAATATGATGTCAAAGCTTAAGGGAGATTCATTAAAGCTTGTAAAAAGAGTTATTAAGCAATGGGATAATGAGCGTAAATATGGAAAAGATTTTGAATTTAAAAACAATGAAAATGTAATTGAATTTGTTAATGAGAATTATGATAAGGACAATGAAAAACTTACAAAATGGATAGATGATACTTTTCTTGAAAATGTTAAATTTAAAAATAGTAATGAAACAGTTCCATCAATAGTAATAAGATTTATATTAAATGAATATATGGCACTTAGTGAAGCTTATAGAATAAAAACATGTGATAAAATAATCCAGATGTTAAATATTAATGATTTTAGAGCTGTTATGGGCAGTATTTATAATGAATGGTGTGAAGAAGGCAGTGATATTAAAAAGAAGAATATAGCTATACCATATTGCATTTACAGCAGTGATAATGAAATAATAAAAATGAGAAAACAGCTTGAAAACTGGGCGAAATCATCAAGAGGTGCAATTGCTGCTTATATTGTAAATGCCATAGCTTTAAATGGTGGACAAGTTGCTTTGATGCTGGTACAGAGTATAAGTGAGAAATTTCCAAATGCAAGGGTAAAGAAGAGTGCAAAAGAGCTTTTGCATATGCATCTAAAGTTTTGGGAATTCCGGAAGATGCATTATGTGATAAGATAGTGCCAGATTTTGGGTTTGACAAGTATGGAGAAAAAGTAATTGATTATGGAAACCGTACATTCAAAGTTACACTTATGGAAGATTTTACATTAAGTGTTTTTGATAATAATAAAAACAAGAGTATAAAGAGTCTGCCAAAGCCTAATGATAAAGATGACAAAGAAAAAAGTGAAAGTGCTAAAAAAGAATTTACACAGCTTAAAAAACAGATAAAAGCTGTGGTTCAGAGTCAAAAGTCAAGACTGGAACAAGTGTATATAGATGGAAGATTGTGGAGTTCTCAAGACTGGAAAAACTTATTTGTAGAAAATCCAATAATGCAGATGTTTGCCCGCAAATTAATCTGGGGTGTTTATGAAGATGGTAAGTTAAAAGAATCCTTCAGATATATGGAAGATGGAACTTTTAACACAATAGATGAGGAAGAATATGAACTTGCAGATAATGCGAAAATATCATTAGTTCATCCATGTGATTTAAGTTCAAGTGAAATAGAAAAATGGAAAACCCAATTAGAAGATTATGATATAATTCAGCCATTTGAACAGTTGAATAAAGAAGTTAAATATTTTACTGATGGGGATATTGAAGGAAAGGAAATAATAAAATATAAGGATTTGAAGACTACTTCTGGAAAGTTAATAAAAATGTTTAATAAGTATAATCTGCTTAGAGGTGAAGTTTTAGATGCAGGAGGCTTTTTCTGTTATCATTATATTGATAAATATTTAAAAACAGGAGTTCAAATTAACTTTGAAGGAATGTATGTTGCAATTAAGAATTTTGATGAAAAAATAGGTTTGGGAACAGTAATTTTTTATAATATAGATGAAGATTTTAATGATTCTCCAGAGGATGAAATTAGAGAAAGCATAAAGGCAGATCCTAGAGAACTGCCTCAGAGATTTGTAACCAGTATAGTTTCAATAATTGATGAGTTACTAAATTAAATATGGAAAATCAAGTAAAGAAGGAATAATTGTGATTAACAGATGATTTCCATATGGAAAACTTAAAATTTTTATATTTAATCCCATTGCATTAGTCTTCAAAAATAAAAATTTCTTCAATAGAAGCCTCAACTGCATGGGATATATCTATTGCAAGTTTTAAGGATGGATTATATTTTGCGGCTTCCAATCTCATTATAGTTTCTCTTCTTACAGAAACTTTCTGTGCAAGTTCTTCCTGTGTAAGTCCTTTAAGCAGTCTGAATTTTTTTAAATTACATATAAAATTCAATTTAAGCAAGCTCCTTAATTTTTTTCTAAAAGATATAGTTTAATTGAAAAGGTAAGTACAGATGAGGAAAGGCATAATGCAAGAAGAACAATTATAAAGTTTAAATCTTTTACAAAAAGAACTAAAACTGCAAAAAGAACAGCTATTTCTCCTATGGCAACATTGGCAGTGAAAGCTTTGGCATTTTTTACGTTTTCAAAATAACGTTCATCATGCTCATCTGTATAAATTCCAGCTAAAAGAAAATAACCAAAAAAACCAAAGAAAGCAATGCCGGACAAATCAATTATATTATGAGAAGCGAAATATCTTAAAAATGTAAAACCGAAAAAGCCAAAACACCCATATAAATAAAATAAAGTTTTTTTGGATTTAATAGACATGAAATCATCCTCTTTCTATGTGATATATTTATCACTTTATGAGATAAATATATCACATCAATATTTATAAGTAAAGTTAAAATTATATGAAGAAATTTTATAGAAAATAAAGTGGGATTTTTTTGTAATGAAAAATACTATGACAAGTATCTGAAAGGCTTATCTAAAGAGGAATACATTGATGTTATGAATTGACAACTAAACTAGTGTCATATTTAATGTTGAAAATTTATTATTATAATGATAATATAATTCATAGAAATTTTATGATTAAATACAATATTTTATTGTGTTTTTATTGTATGAGAGAGAAAAGGGGTCTGTTATGAAAATAGGATTTGATAATAATAAGTACTTAGAAATGCAGTCACA
>CAZPRO010000196.1:0-4466 GCA_964588775.1 uncultured Clostridium sp. | reverse complement strand
AATATCCTTCTTGGCAATAATAGCTGACACAATAGCAAGTCCGTCAATGCCTATTCCTTTAAAGTCCTTAATTCTGTCTTTATTTATTCCACCAATAACTACTATAGGAATGTGAACAGCTTCTCTTATTTTCATTAATTCTTCTTTAGTAACTGCTGTAGCATCCTTTTTAGTTCCTGTTGCATAAACAGCTCCAACACCTAAGTAATCTGCTCCATCCTCCTGTGCCTTAAGAGCTTCTTCAAGACATCCTGCTGATACACCAATAATCTTATTATTACCTAATATTTCTCTAGCAATTCTGCATGGCATATCACTTTGTCCAATATGAATTCCATCACAGTTAACAGCCTGTGCAATATCAAGCCTGTCATTAATTAAAAGGGGCACATTATATTTATCAGTAACTGCCTTAACACTAACTGCTGTCTTATAAAAATCTAGTGATGAACAATCCTTTTCTCTAAGCTGGATTAATGTAGCTCCCCCTTTTATTGCAAGTTCAACTGCTTCTTCAAGAGTTTCTGTACTCATTAAATCTCTGTCTGTTACCAGATATATGCTGTAATCTATTTTTCTTTTCATAATCTTACCTTCTTTATGGGGCTGTAGAATTACTTTGTCACAGATTTTTTCTATTATGTAAATGAGAAAAAATTTAATGCTGCATCCCCTTTTATATATTTTTTGTATGAAATATATCTTATTTTATAATCTCAGTAATTTTAGCTCTTTCCTTAAAAACATCATAATTAAGCTTACTAATTGAATCTATAATTCCAACATGAAAACTTCCAAGACCTTTTTCTTTGTTTGCTTCTTCTGAAATTTCCCCGCTGATACCCATTGAAAGTACAGCCGCAATTGCAGCTATAAAATAATCTTTTCCTGCTCCTGCATAAGCACCACACAGGCTGCTTGTCATACATCCTGTACCTGTAACACTGGCAAGAAGTTTACTTCCATTATGTAAGACTACACTTCTTTCTCCATCAGTAACTATATCTTCTACACCTGTTATTGCAACTGTACAGTTTAATTTATTTGCTAAATTCTGAGCAAGCTTAACTTTATCTTCATTACTCATTTTCATATCACTTTCAGATGCATCAACACCCTTTGTTTCAGAACTTACTCCACTTATAAATTTAATTTCTGAAATATTTCCTCGTATTATATCCATCTTAACTTCTTTTAAAATTCTTTCACAAACACTATTTCTGTATGGAGCTACCCCTGCTCCTACAGGATCAAACACTACAGGTATGCCACAGGCATTTGCTTTTTTCCCAGCAATAATCATTGCTTCAACCATATCATCATTTATTATTCCCATGTTTAATTCAACTGCCTGTGCAATTCCAGCTATAGCTTCCACCTCTTTTGAAAAATCAGCCATTGTTGGAGAACCTCCAATTGCAAGAATTATGTTTGCACAGTCTGTTGCTGTAACATAATTTGTTATACAGTGTACAAGTGGCTTGGTCTTTTTTACATTATCTAATAAACTTCTTATTTGCTCTAATATATCCATATAAAAATACTACCTTCCTTAGTAAAATCTATCTTAAAACATTTTTAATCTTACTTATTCTTTAATTCTTCCTGTAAAAGTTCAACCTTCTCACCATTTAATATTCTGTTTGTAGTTCTTACTGCACACATTTTTCCACACATAGAGCAACTATGTTGATCTTCAGGTGGAATGCTTTCAAAATATTCTTTTGCTTTTTTTCCATCAATAGCAATCTTAAACATAGCATTCCAGTCAAGTTTGTTTCTAGCTTCTGCCATTGCATTATCCCTGTCTCTTGCTCCCTTTATTCCATTAGCTATATCTGCTGCATGAGCTGCTATTTTTGATGCTATTATTCCTTCCTTAACATCATCAATATCAGGTAATCTTAAATGTTCAGCAGGAGTAACATAGCATAAAAAGTTTGCTCCATTAGTTGCAGCTATTGCTCCACCTATAGCTGAAGTTATATGATCATATCCTGGTGCAATATCAGTAACTAAAGGTCCTAAAACATAAAATGGTGCACCATGGCATAATCTCTTTTCAATCTGCATATTTGCTGCAATTTCATTCATTGCCATATGTCCTGGTCCTTCAATCATTACCTGTACATCTTTTTCCCATGCTCTCTTAGTTAAAAGACCAAGTTCCATAAGTTCTGAAATCTGTCCAGCATCAGTTGAATCATCAATACATCCTGGTCTCATTGCATCTCCAAGGCTTATAGTAACATCATATTCTCTTAAAATATCTAAAAGCTCATCATAATGTTCATAGAATGGATTTTCGTTTCCTGTCATCTCCATCCATGCAAATAAAAGTGAACCGCCTCTTGATACTATATTCATTTTTCTTTTATCTTCTTTAAATACAGATATTGTTCTCTTATTTATTCCTGCGTGAATTGTAACAAAGTCAACTCCCTGTTTAGCATGTGCACGTACCACATCAAGAAAATCTTCTGCTTTTATATCTAATAAGTCTTTTTCAAGATATCCAATTGCATCATACATAGGAACAGTACCAATCATTGCTGGAGACATCTCTATTAATTTTTCTCTGAATTCTCGTGTCTTACCAAAGTTACTTAAATCCATTATGGCTTCAGCACCATATTCTATTGCAAGTTTAACCTTTTCCATTTCTCTGCAGTAATCTACTGAATCACCTGAAATTCCAAGGTTAACATTAATTTTAGTTCTTAATCCATCACCAACACCTTCTGGGTCAACAGATTTATGATTAATATTTGCAGGTATAACAACCTTTCCTTCTGCAATTAAAGTTCTTAACTTTTCTGGTTCCATTTGTTCCTTTTTAGCTACTATTTCCATTTGTTTTGTAATTATGCCTTTTTTAGCAGCTTCCATCTGGGTTTTGTAATTCATGTTTAACTTCCTCCATATAATTATTATTTTTTATGTTTTAAATAAAGTTTTTATAAATTAAAACTTGTATATTCTTTATTTAATAACCTCAATAAAATTTGTAAAAATGATGTGTTGGTCCAACGCCTTTTCCAATGGCAAAACCATGTTCAATAGCTCCAGTAACATAATTTTTAGCAATGCTTACTGCCTCTTTAAGTTCCATACCTTTTGCAAGATTTGCTGCAATTGCAGAAGACAAAGTGCAGCCTGTCCCATGTGTATTTCTGCTATTTATTTTTTCTTGTGGTAATAATGTAAATTCCTTGCCATCATATAAAATATCTGTTGCATCTTCTTTAAGATGACCACCCTTTACTAATACAGCCTTTGTTCCAAACTCTAAAAGTTTCTCAGCTGAATATTTCATCTGTTGAACATTTTCTATTTTTATACCTAAAATATCTTCTGCTTCAGGAATATTAGGTGTTATAAGTTCTGCTAAAGGAAACAATTCCTTTATAAGAGTGTCTTTTGCATCTGGAGAAAGCAGACTATAACCACTTGTTGAAATCATAACAGGGTCAAGAACAACCTTGCATAAGTCTGGTATTCTTCTTAATGCATCTGATATTGCTTTTATAGATTCTATTTTTGAAACCATTCCTATTTTCACAGCATCCACATGTATATCTTCAAAAATAGCATGAATTTGTGACTCTATCATCTCAGGTTCAATATCCTGTACTCCAAACACACCCATTGTATTTTGAGCAGTTACTGCTGTAATTACGCTCATGCCATAAACTCCATTTGCAGAAAAAGACTTTAAATCAGCCTGAATTCCTGCACCTCCACAGCTATCTGAACCAGCTATAGTCAATGCTTTAAACATACTTCTATTCCCTTTCTGTATAATTATTTCTTTTCTTAATTAACTTTATAAAAATATAACTGCTTTTCAATAACAGGTATTTTTAAAAATACATAAGCAATAACTGCTCCTGCACTACAGCTGCATAAAAATGGAATTACAAACATTACTATTGCTCCACTTTTTCCCATCAACAACACTGCAACTGGATATGCAAGAAGTGCTCCAAGTATTCCTGTTCCTATGATTTCACCAACAACTCCTGCTAATATATTTTTAAAATGCTTATACAATAAACCTGAAATCATGGCACCAACCATACTTCCTGGAAAAGCCAAAAGACTTCCTGTTCCTAAAATATTTCTTATAAGTGATGCTGCAAAAGCATTTATTACTGCATATACAGGTCCTAAAGTTATTGCTGAAACAACATTAACAAAATGCTGAACAGGTGAAATTTTTGCTGCACCAATTGGAATTGAAAAGATTCCGAAAATAACTGCCATTCCAATAAGAATTCCACTTAATGCTATTTTTTGTGCTCTGCTCTTTTTGCCCATTAAATACTATACCTCCATTAATAATATTAAAATAATTTTTACTGAAATGCTGACTATCCTCACCAAGCTATTTCTTATAGACAAATATATAGAACATCGAGTAGGTGAACCTCAGAAATAATTTTCTGAGGTCTTTCCTCTCACAG
>CAZPRO010000195.1:0-4513 GCA_964588775.1 uncultured Clostridium sp. | reverse complement strand
ATTTTTATAAATATAATGAATATCCAAATTAAATATATCTAAATCTTTTAATTGAAAGTATATAATATTATCAAAAGAATTTATTTCATAGAATAATAATCATAAATATGAATTTTAAGGAGACGATGTTTGTGAATTTTAGTATTAAAAACATTTTTATGTCAATACGAAGCCTTTTTAAAGATAAGCCTCAATTAAATGATGGAAATGTACATAAGCTTCTAATTAAATTATCCATTCCTGCAATAATAGGAATTATAATAACAAATCTTTATAATATTATTGATTCAATTTTTATTGGACATGGTGTAGGTGCTGATGCCATAGGAGCACTTACTGCCTGTGCTCCTTTTCAGCTTTTACTAAATACGTGTATTTCAACTATATGCAGTGGTGCAATAAGTGTATTATCTATAAGTTTAGGTGAAAAAGATAATGATAAGGCTGCATATTCTTTTGGTAACTCAATAATTCTAATGTTTATTCTGTCTCTATCAATTTCATTTTTGGGTTTAATTTTTGCTAAGCCATTACTAATTATATTAGGTGCAAAAGATAGCCTTTTAAATCTTGCAGTTCAATATCTTAGAATCATATTAATTGGAATACCATTTTTATCCTTATCCTTTATATTTTCTGAACTTATACGTGCTCAGGGACGTGCAAAAGAAGCAATGACCATACTTTCTCTTGGAACCATTTTAAATATAATTGGAGACTATATTTTTATTATTGTTTTTAATATGGGAATTAAAGGAGCTGGCGGTGCTACATCCCTTGCTTATTTTTTATCATTTCTTTATGGACTTTATATGTTATTAAGAAAATCAAATAGTTTTCCGGTTAAACCTATACATTTTAAAATAAAACTGTCCATAATACGTGAAATGTTCTCTATTGGCTGTTCATCTTTAATAAGTCAGGGAGCTAATATGTTGGGAATTACAATTGCAAATATAGTTATTTTAAAAATAGGTGGAAATACTCTTATGAACTCTATAGGAGTATTTAATAAACTTAGAGACATTGTATTTATGCCAATCTTTGGTTTTGTACAAGGTATGCAGCCAATACTTGGATATAATTATGGAGCTGGAAAGTTAGATAAAGTAAAGAAGGTTTCTAATTTAACCCTTCGATATGTTTTCACAGTAGCATTAATTGTCAGCACAATAATAATTTCCTTTGCAAAGCCTTTTGCAAGTATATTTGTAGATGACAAAGAGTTAATAAATTATGCTGTTCCATTTATTAGAATTGCATTAATGTTTTCCTGTATAGGAGCCTGCCAGTGTGTTGGAGGTTCAATTTTCCGTTCAACTGGATATGCGAAAAAGGCTTACTTCTTCTCTTTACTTAGAATGATTATTATATTTACACCATCCATTATAATCTTTCCTTGTATTTTAGGAATAAATGGATGCTGGTTTGCTTATACTGTAGCAGATCTTTTATCTGGTGTAATTTCAGTATTATATATAAAGTTATTCTTTAAAAAACTTATTAAATAATACTTTATATAAATCAGAATTTAATTGAGGTAAGAACTAAAAGCTAAGAACTAAGAGTGGCGGTAGATTTTGCATGGCAAAATCAATGCAATAATATAATTTTATTTTTCTGAAAGAAAAATTTCCTTAACTCTTAGTTTTTAGTCCTTAGTTCTTAGTTAAATTCTGATTTATCAAAAGAAAACTTATTTTTTATATGAACTTGCTTCTTCTCTCCATTAAAGTTGTATTCTGCCAATTACCAAATCTATCCTTCGCAATTTTTTCTCTATATCCAATTTCACGGAATCCACATTTTTTATGTAAATTAATACTTGCTGTATTTATTGAAAAGATTGCAGCATATAGACACCAATATCCTTTTTTCTCACTTTCATCTATTAAATAATTTAAAAGCTTTGTTCCTAAGCCTCTGCCTCTAAACTCCTCATCAAAATAGAT
Source organism: uncultured Clostridium sp. (assembly GCA_964588775.1). Taxonomy (GTDB): domain Bacteria; phylum Bacillota; class Clostridia; order Clostridiales; family Clostridiaceae; genus Clostridium. The sequence goes on along the minus strand of CAZPRO010000195.1, from coordinate 2,561 downwards.
ACTTATTTCAATTACTCCTTTATATACAGGTCTTGCTGATGTGGAACTTACAGCACACCATCCTGCAACTTTTCCATGAGCTACAAGTACATACCTGCAGTCATTAAGATGATTACCACTCCATATCTCATAACTTGGACACTCTGTCTGAAATGTTGATTTACCTTCAGTTAATGCCCTTTTATAGATTGAACTTACTGCTTCCCAGTCTTCTTCCTTCATATCTCTAATTAAATATTCCATTGATACCACTCCTAATCTATATTTTTCTTTCTATAACATAATCTAAAGCCTAAAACAAAAATAATATTAGCTATTGCTGAAAAAATAAAAAATGGACAATAATTATCTGCACTAACAGGCATTATTCCCAGCATGATACAACAAAAAATCATCCCAGCACTATTTGCTGTATTAATAAAACCCATAGTCTGCCCCATACCATATTGTCGTCCTTCAATAACTGAAAGGGAATTAATAGAAGTCTGAAAAACTACAGAACATAATGCTGTTATAATGATACATATGCAGACAATCAAAACATTCTTATTTATTATAAAGCACATTAATGATATTGATATTAATATTCCTGAAAATAGTGATACTCTCAATTTGCTATGGCTGTCTATAAACTTTCCTGCATATATTTGAAATATTCCACATACAAGATAATAAACTGCAACTATGCTCCCCGTATATCTGCTTTCTATGCCTATATTCTTCAAATAAGGCAGTATAAAAAATCCAATCAGGCTTGAAGTTACTGCCATAGCAAAATTAGCTGAACCTAATGCAAGTAATGTTTTATTTTTTAATAGATATATACTGCTTTTATTTATTTTCTTAATTTCTTCCTTTTCTTTAGTCTCACTTTCCTGTTTATCCTCCTTGCAAAACTGTATAATTATTAATGAAACAGCTGCCAATATAAACAATATTGAAAATGCAGCACCATATCCATAATATGATGCAACCATTGTTGATATCATAGGCCCTGCTCCACTTGCTGCTATTATGCATAAATTATATATTCCCATATATGAACCTTCACTGCCTTTAGGACTTATCTCTCCTATATAAGCCATGCCCATAGGAATCATCATTGCAGATGCAATTCCATGAAGAAGTCTTGCACCGATAAGAAATGTCATATTGCTAGCAAAATAATATGCTATAGTAATAACAGGATATAACATAAGACTGTATTTTAATACTGTGAAACTTCCTTTGCTGTCAGCTATTTTCCCAATATATGTTCCAAACAGCAGTCTTATAACATACATTGAACCAGAAAGCACTCCAACCTGAAACCATGTAGCTCCAATACTTATTGCATAAGGTGTCAGAATTGTTCCTGAAATATATGTACCAAGTATTAATAGAAATGATGATGCCAATACAAATATAAATGATTTTTTCATATTATAATTCTCCTATAACTGCAGTAAATGTATTACCAAAGAAACTGTCTATTATTTTAAAACCATACTTCTTTACTGTATCATCTAGTTCATACTGATTATAATATTTCTTATATATTTTAAATTCTCTTCCATCATCAAGATTTCTTACTGCAATGTCTTCTTTGTTTTGTTTCTTAGCACGCTTATCATTCCATGTATTTTCTATAATTAGAATTTTAGAGCCTTTATTTAAAATTTTTTTCAACACATTAAAAAAATATTCTTCATATACTTTTGGAAAATGTCCCACAAGAAACCCTGCTGCTGCACAATCAAATTTTTCATCTTCTAAAAACTTATGTTTAAAAATATCATCATTTATAAACTTACATTTATCATCTATTTTATATTGTTCAGTTCTCATCTTACATAACTGAAGCATGTTTTTAGATTGATCTAAAAATGTAAATGAACTGCATTTCTTATAATAATTCTGCATCCAGTATCCGCTTCCACATCCTATATCTATTATGTGCCCATATCCAAACTTTTCAGTAAACTTTGCTAAGTTTTTTACATCTTCAATGTATTTTTCTGTGGTAAAAGAAGCTGGTCCCTTTCCTTCATATATCTCATCATATTCTCCGGCACGTTCATTATAATATTCCATCATATCTTCATAAACCATATTATATTTTGCAAATTTAACACCATTAAACATAGCTTCCCAGTTTACATCTTCACTTTTATCCATTGTGTTTTCTATGTCCTCTATTGCACTAATAAGAGAAAGTATTGTATCTGCCTTTTCTTTCATCATCTTTTTTTGAGCTTTAAGCGATTCTCTAATGCTGCACTGTCTTTTTTGTATATCTTTTATTTCTTCTATAGAAAACTGAAGGAACCTAAGTGATAATACTCTCTGTGCTTCAAAAAAACTATCTTCACTATAAAATTTATGTCCTTCTTCATTTATATACGCTGGCATTAAGATTTCTTTGTCATTGTAATATCTTAATGCTCTCTTGGTTGTTCCTATTATTTTAGCAAATTCATGAGGCTTATATAACTTTTTGTTCTTATCCACCAACATCATCTCCTAACTATAATTATATATTACAGTATGACCTAAGGGCATATGCAATACTGATTATAAAG
>CAZPRO010000194.1:0-4529 GCA_964588775.1 uncultured Clostridium sp. | reverse complement strand
AAGAATAAGAAATAGTACAATTATAACAACTGGAATTTCTATAATTATCACATTAGTGTGGGCATATATCTATTCAGCTGCTGGCATAATTAATCCTATAAAAAAACTTGAAGAATTAATGTCAAAAGCAGGAGAAGGAGATTTAACTGTAAGAGCTGAAGTAAAAACTGGAGATGAAATAGGACAACTTGGTGATTCATTTAATGCAATGATGAGTGGTCAGCAAAAAATTGTTAGAAATGTTCGAGGGGTATCAGAGCAGCTTAATGATGCATCAGAGCAGTTATCATCATCACTTCAGGAAATGAGTGCAACAACAGAAGAGGTTAATGCTACAGTTAGTAATGTAGCAGAAGAATCTAATAAACAAAACAATTCAATTATAGATATTTCTGAAGTGCTTGTTCAATTATCCAGTCTTGTAAATTTAGCAGAAAATAGAGCTCAATCAACAAGTGAAGAAGCAAGAAAAACAAAAGATGTAGCAGATAAAGGTAGAAAAAAGGTAGAACAGACTGTAAAAGCAATGAATGTTATAAGTACAGAAAGTAATAATACCTCAAAAGTATTAGAAAGTGTAAATGAAATATCTGACCGAGTAGGAGGAATAGTTAATACAATAAATGAAATTGCAGGTCAAACCAATCTTCTTGCTTTAAATGCAGCAATTGAAGCAGCAAGAGCAGGTGAGCATGGTAAAGGCTTTAGTGTTGTGGCTGAAGAAATAAGACAATTATCTGAAGAAACTAATGAGAAAGCAGGAGAAATAGCTGATCTTATTGCTGAAATGACTATACAAACACAAAATGCAGTAAATGCTGTGAGCAGGGCTAATGAAAAGGTAAAAGATGGAGTTAGTGTAGTTAATGAAACTGATGAAGCATTTGTTGCAATAATAAAATCTATTGAAAGTATAGTAAATCATGTTGCTGAAATACTAGATGTTACTAGTGATGAAGTAGCATCATCAGGAAAGATTGTAGATTTAATTGACCATGTAGCAACAATAAGTGAAAATAATCATGAAAACTGTATGAATGTTGCAGAAGCTTCTCAGCAAGAGGCGGAATCTATTAATAATTTAACTGCTACATCAGAGGAGACAAGTGCTATATCAGAACAGTTGTTACAATTAGTAGAACAATTTAAAGTATGAGGTGAATAATTATGGGGAATAGTTGTACAATAAAAATACCTGTAAATTTTGTTGTTGATGAAGTTGCTCAATTTAGAAATGAAATAAATACCTTAGTGGAAAGTGGTAAGGTAGATTTTATATTTGATTTTTCACAATGCGTTTTTATAGACAGTACAGGTCTTGGCACATTAGTATCTGTATATAAAAAATGTGTTGAGAATAATGGAAGTGTAGTGCTTGCTGATTTAAATCCTGAAGTGAGCAAACTTTTTGAACTGACAAGACTTGATAAAGTATTTGATATACATTAATAAGGAATTAATAAATTAAGTAGCTGTCGTATAGCAATTAAATTTTTTATATTTAATATTGTAGTTTTAACAAATATATTAGATATAATGGCTGAATAGGTTAATGCGGCAGCTTCTGCTGGTTATTGAAAGGAATATTGAAATGAAGGTAGCAAAAAAGACAGATGCTTTACAGTTAACTGAAGAAGTAAAAACAATTCTTGATGTAATTCCAGATATAATAAAAATTCACCAGCCAGATCATACAATATACTTTTATAATAAGGCTGCGTACGAATTTTATCATAAAGCACCAAAAGAAATAATAGGTAAAAAATGCTATAAGGTTTTAAATAGAAATAGGAAGTGTAGTTATTGTTCATTTAGTGAAATTATAAAGTCTAAAGATAAGGTTTCAAAAGAGATATATATTCCTGAATTGAATAAGGTAATGAATGTATGTTACGTTCCAATTTTTGACAATACAGGTGATTTGAAATTGGTAGTAGAAAGAATGACAGATGTAACTGAAAAGAAAATTGTGGAAAAAATAAAAGATTCAGATACAAAAAAATATATACAGATATTAGATAATTTTCCTTACTCCATTTTAATTGTTATAGATAATAAAATTAGCCAAGCTAATATAGAGGCATGTAGATTTTTTGAAACTGAATATGATGAAATTGTAAATGCTAATATATACATGTATTTTGATGAAAAATACGTTAAAATTATCCATAAAAAATTAAGGAGTGTTTTATCTGATTATGTTAAAAAGGAAATATTTGAATGTGAATATAGGAATTCAGAAGGAAAAATATTCATAATAGAATTTACATTTACTTTTATGATATATGAAGAAAGACCAGCAGTATTAGTTTTAGCCAAAGATATTACTAAAGAAAAGCAGGATCTTAAAAATGCATCTAATTATCAAAGAAACTCATTACAAAAAAGTTTTCCTGCAAAAGAATATTTGGATATAGAAAGAGTTTATGCTCCAGCTAATATTGTAAGTGGCGATTTCTACAGGATAAGTAATGTTGGTGATAAGGAGATTATTGGCATATTAATAGATGTAAGAGGAAAAGGAGTAAGTGCGGCATTAAATATATCAGCATTAGACGTTTTATTTCTTCAGGAGATAAGAGAAAGTAATGATGTTTTGGAAATAGTTAAAAATTTAAATAAAAAATTAACAGAATTTTATTCTGAAAACTATATAGCAGTATGTTGCTTCAAATTTAATATGGAAAATAATTTATTTGAGGCAGTTGGTGCAGGAATAAATAGATTTTTTTATAAGCCTAAAAATGAATCTATGAGAGAAGTACTTATAAAAGGACCATTTTTAGGAATGTTTGAAAATAGTGAATTTGTAAAAGAAACTATTTCTTTAAATAGAGGAGATAAGTTTTTTATATTTACTGATGGATTTGATTTTGTTTTAGATGATAATAGAGATATTGAAGATTATATGATTGAAAAAGATATAAAAGAAACTAAAGATTATATTTATACTTGTTTAGAAGAAGAATTATTGGAAACAGGCAGGTTAAGAGATGACTGTGCAATGCTGGCCATAAAAGTAAAATAGAAGTAATGAGGGAGAAATATTGAAAAATAGTTTTGTATTATTATGTATAATTGCATTTATAAGTATCTTTGCATCAAAGCAGGCTTTTGCAGATGATATTAAACCAACAGTAAGTATTGAAAGTATAGAGACTGATAACAATAATGATATAGATACTACTAATAATGAAGTTATAATACCACATAATGTTAAAAAAATAAGTTTAAATTTAAAGGTTGAAAATTATTCTGATTCTTATAATGGAAAGGTATTGTATTATTTTGAAGGCATTGATAACAAACCAGTAGAAATTAATAGTGATTTACAGGTTATAACTTATGCGAATTTAAAAGGTGGTAAGTATAAATTTCATACTCTTTTAACTGATAATAATGGAAAGGTTATTGATGAACATATATTACAAGTTAGTAAAGAATTGAATATTTTTGAATATAAAATTACTAAAATTTTAATTCTGACAACATTAATAGTTGTTCTAATTATTGTTTATAGAAAACTTTTAGTAGAAAGAACTAGAAAATTAAATGAGAATCATAAACGTTATGAAAAACTTGTTGATGAAACAATCACAGCAATTGCCAATACCATAGATGCTAAAGATAAGGATACTAATGGACATTCTCAAAGAGTTGCAAAGTACTCAGCTAAAATAGCACGAAGAATGGGTATAGATGAAGAAATGGTAAAAGTAATATATTATACAGGTCTTCTTCATGATATAGGAAAAATAGGAATACCTGATAAAATATTAAATAAACCCTCAGGACTTAATGATAAGGAATATGAAATTATAAAGAGACACACCATAATAGGCGGTGACATTTTAAATGAAATAACAATAGTAAATAATATTGCAGATGGTGCAAGATATCATCATGAAAAATATGATGGAACTGGATATCCTTTTGGATTAAAAGGAGAAGATATACCTCTGGTTGCAAGAATAATAGGAGTTGCAGATACTTATGATGCAATGCATTCGGACAGAGTGTATAGAAAGGGATTAAGTTATGAATATATTCTTGAAGAATTTAAAAGATGTGCAGGAAAGCAGCTTGACCCAGAAATAACCAAAATAGCCATAGAATTAATTGAAGAAAAGCTTCAGGAAGAATATAAAAAAAGTATACAGAGAAAATATATTAAAAGTGAAACACAGATATAGTGGAATATGCTGCTGCTATATCTGTATTTTTTATGAAAGTTATAAAATTTAAGTCCCAATGAAGCAATTGAATTTGGAAAAGAAGAGATAGGTAAAAAGAGACATAAACCTTTTGAGTGTAAAATGTTGTAAATATAGTAAATGGAAGTGTAGATAATATAAAGAGTTAAAGTATAATTTTAATAGGCAAAGGTAGTAATAAAAAGAAATGCAAAAAATGTTATTTGACATGGAGAAATTAATAATATATAATTTGAAATACAGAATGAATGAAAAATTTAAATAGCGTTTAAACTAACTTTAACCTGGGGGCGTTTTGGCTTCGACGGGGGGAAG
>CAZPRO010000193.1:0-4538 GCA_964588775.1 uncultured Clostridium sp. | reverse complement strand
TTATCTCCAAAGCCAAGTCCATCAATAACTCCAGCAGCCAGTGCAATTATATTTTTAACTGCCCCACCTATTTCAACACCAATTAAGTCATCATTAGTATAAACTCTGAAATATGAGTTCATAAACAAATCCTGAACTTCTTCTGCAAATTTCATATTCTCCGATGATGTAACAACAGTTGTAGGAAGCTTCATTGCTACTTCTTCTGCATGACTTGGACCTGATAAAACAACTATAGGGTTATTTAATTCTTCACTCATAACAATTGATAATCTTTTATCTGTACCTTCTTCTATGCCCTTTGCAATTGATATTATTGGAATATCTTCTTTTATTTTTCCTTTAATACACTGACACATGGTTCTTATTACATGGGATGGAACAGAGAGAACAATATATTCTGCTCCCTCTAAAGCCTCATCAATATTATTAAAAGCAGTTACTCCCTGTGGAATTTTTAAATCTTTTAGATATTTTTCATTTGTTCTTTTATTATTAATTTCATTAACTACATCAATATCTCTGTCATACACGTTTACAATATTATCTTTTTCTGCAAGTAATACAGCCAAGGCAGTACCAAAACTTCCTCCACCTAAAAAAGTAACTCTACTCATTTTTTATTTCTCCTTTTTTTGTCTGTATTCTATCTGAAGACCAGTTCCTTTAAAATCAAAACTGTCTCTTAATTGATTTTCTAAGTATCTTTCATATGAGAAATGTCTTGCTTCTGCATCATTTACAAAGAAAACAAACTTTGGAGGTCTTGTTGCAACCTGAGTCGCATAGTATATTTTCATTCTCTTAAGCCCGACAACTGGTGGTTCTTTCATAAGAATAGCCTTGCTTATAACATCATTAAGTATACCTGTAGCTACTCTCTTATTGTAATTGTCATAACAATATTTAGCTTTTTCTAAAACCTTATGAGTTCTTTGACCTGTTAATGCTGATATAAATAGATATTCAGCATAACTTATAAACTTTAACTTGCTTTGAAGATCTCTTTTAAAGTTATCTAAAGTTTTATCATCTTTTTCAACCAAATCCCATTTATTAACTATAACCATTATAGCTTTTCTCTTTTCATGAGCATATCCGATTATTTTTTCATCCTGTTCAGTTATACCTTCTGTTGCATCTATCATAAGTATGCATACATCAGCTCTTTCAATGGCAGCATATGTTCTTACAACGCTATATCTTTCAATTTCTTCTTTAACCTTAGATTTTCTCCTAAGTCCTGCTGTATCTATTAATATAAATTTACCTTCTTCAGTTTCAAGATAGCTGTCTATTGCATCTCTTGTTGTACCTGGTACATCTGATACAATAACTCTGTCTTCACCTAAAAGTTTATTTATTAATGAAGATTTCCCCACATTAGGTTTACCAATCATGGCAATTCTTATATATTCGTCTTCCTCTTCTTCATAAATTGACTTATCAAAATTTTCAACAACACGGTCAAGCATATCTCCAAGACCTAATCCTTGTGATGCTGATATTGTTATAGGATCACCTATTCCAAGATTGTAAAATTCCCATGCATTATCTTCTTCTTTTAATGAATCAACCTTGTTTACAACTAAAACAACAGGTTTTTTAGATTTTCTAAGCATATTTGCTACTTCATGGTCAGCTGCAGTTAAGCCTTCTTTACCATCAACAATAAATACTATAACATCAGCTGTTTCTATAGCTATGTTTGCCTGTCTTCTCATTTGCTGAACTATTATGTCATTTCTTTCTGGTTCTATACCACCTGTATCAATCATTGTAAAATTATAGTTAAGCCATTCTGCTTCTGCATAAACTCTGTCTCTGGTAACACCTGGTGTATCTTCTACAATTGATATTCTCTTTCCTGCCAGTCTGTTAAATAAAGTGGACTTACCTACATTCGGTCTTCCCACCATAGCAACTATTGGTTTTGCCATATTTAATTTTCCTCCTTGTACTATTTTATTCTATTAATTCTTCTGTAAAATTAACAATTATAATATTTACGTATAAAGCATTTTCTATTTAAACATCAGTTATTCACTATTAATAAAAATTTATAATAAATTATATCATTAACTTTTCTATCTATAATAAGAATAAATTTAACATAGTCTCTATCTTTGTTATATTACATTATTCCTTTCTTTAAGTCAATAAAGCTTTATACTTATTTTTTGTTATGTATAAAAAGATTTAGCAAAAAAACTGAACCATAAATGTTAAACTTAGTTTAAATCAAATTATCTAACATTTATGATTCAGCTCATAACTTACTGCATATCAATATGATTTTTTATTCCTTATAGTATATAACTTATTTAAATATTATAAAAAACATTTTTGTGCTTCTATTTCAGTTTTTTTCAACTCTTTAAATAGCAGTATATACTTTTCACTTTCTTTAAAATTACTGTTCATAACATCATTTAGAAAACCTTTATTTATCTGCCTTATTATCTTTCCACTTTGTTCAAACAGTTCAGCAGCTTCAAGCCATTTATCACAGCCCATAACAGCATAATTCTTTCTTAACTCTGCTGCCATCTTGTCTCTTCCTGCCATCCATGAATCCTCAATATATGCATTTTTATCAAGTTCTTTAGGGAGAGATGGTACTACTGAACTTGTAAACATTATAAAATTAATATAAATCTGCCTCATGGTTTCTTCGCCATAGATACCATTCCATTTATGAAATTCATTAATAAGCATATCCAGTCCATTAACCCCTGAGGAACTGCCATTAAGATTTAAAAATTCCTCTGCATTTTTTCTCAATGCTTTAGTTAAAACAACTCTTCTATCACATTCTAAATTGTTAAATTTCATTCCAAAGTAACAGTTCTTTTTGCTTATTCCTAAATAATCCTTACTCCATGCCTGCTTTAACTCCTCAAAATTCACTTTCTGAACATCTTCTTTTGAATTATCTAAAATATATATATTTTCCTCATCATATCCTACCATCAAAATTATGTGTCCTTCAATATGAACTTTGTTATAAAACATCTCCTGATACTTTAAATAATACATATCAAGACCAAAGATTACTGCAGGAATATCATTGTCAACAAGATTTATTACTGCCTTTAAGGTTTCATCAAATTTTTTACCTTCATCACCTATCATATCATATCCAATACATTCTGACATAAAATCATAATATTGTTTTCCTATACTCCTGCTTCCTAAATTTATCATTTTAGGTATTGGTCCATACTTGTTTGAAATAAGGTTAAAGCCAATGTTTATACCATGCATAAGCTGATCTGGCAGCCTGCTCCCGCTTTTCCATTCATACATATCACATAATCCATTTACAGGACATAAGTAATCTGCTGTTTTATGAGGAATGTTTAAAATTTTCATAATCTATTCAACTCCTTCTCTTAGATTAATTAAATTTTAAACCCTGGTATTATGCTAGAGTCAACTAAATATGTTTAATTTTTTTCACAAATGGGAAAACATACTTCTGTAATTAATTTTTCCATATCAGATTCCTTTTCAGGTGATATATGATATATATTAAATGGAACTCCATTAATTTTATAATTATTCTTATATATCCAATTTGCCACAGCCTTATTTATTCTAAATAATTTATTATAATTTCCTTTAAACATTATGGATGCCACTAAAGTTTTATCTAGAATTTTAAATTTTAAAAATTCTGTATCCTTAAATTCCTCCTTTACATTTCTTTGAACTTCAACATCCATTGTATCTGCTTTTAATTCATTGTTATAATATATTGCAGTCATAAATGAGGGTTCAGCAAATTTTATATTTTTTTCAGCACACTCTTTATAAAGTTTATTCCATAATAAACCTTCTTCAATATATTCATTTATTGTTCCTCTAAAACTTACAACCTTTCTTTTTTCAATTTCTTTAGCTACAATATCTAATTGTATACTATCCTCCTCTCTTACATATTCTAATGCATTATTAATTAATGAAATCTGTCTATTTATTTTCTTTATTTCTAAATTCCTTTTATCTTTTTCTTTATTTAATAAATCTGCTAGTGTATTATTTTTATTTTGCAATATTTCCTTTATCTCTTTGAGACTTATTCCCATTGCTTTTAGTAATTGTATTCTATTAGCTGTAATAAGCTGCTCTTCACTATAATACCTATATCCACTTTCTTCATCTACATAACTTGGCACTAATAATCCTTTTTTATCATAATCCCTCAGCATATATATGCTTATTTGAGACAATATGGCGAATTCTCCTATCTTAATCATATTTTTACCTCTTATTTATAATTGACAGTATAAAGTTATTTACTCTGCTTTCCCAGATAAAATAGGGAAAAATATCTATTTTCAATAAAATAAAGCAAAGAAACATTGCCTTTGGTATAATAGACTTACTAAAAAAGGATATTTCTTATGACTTTAATTATAACAGATAATAAAGAAAAAAGAATTTGAAAATAATCAACCATTAACAGTTATTATTGAGTATCCTGAAATGGATAGAATAATAAAAAACTCCTTCTTGTAATAATTTGTTATTTT
>CAZPRO010000192.1:0-4541 GCA_964588775.1 uncultured Clostridium sp. | reverse complement strand
GTTTAGAGTTATGCTCCTTGAACAGGTTTATAGAGCGTTTAGGATTAGTAATGGGGAACCGTATCATAAATAAATGCGAACTTTACTAAAATTGGAAATAAATAGGTAACATATCGATTTAATATGTTACCTATTTATTTTAGACTAATTCAATAGATATATGAGTATCAGTTATCCATTCCACTCTTACTATATCTCCTGGATGAGCATTTAAAGTTCCTTTTAAATATCTACCAAGAGGTTTTAATCCATTAGCACTAGTTAAATTTTTTCCATATTCATTATTACAACCTTGAGTACCAGTAGCTTTTACATTAAAGTTTTGTCCTTGAACTGAAAATTCAGTTCCATCATTGAAAAGATTTAAGTCTCTAGCAATATTTATAGGAATCGGTATGTATACTTCATCAGGATGTCTATGACGAGTTCCATCTCTGCTAGTAGTCCCCCAATTTAAATGTACAGGTAATAATTCCACTTCAAAATAATCTCCAGCAACTGTCATAAAAATTCCTCCCATAAAATTAATTACTATATTATAACATAAATAGGATAAAAAACAAGAACATTATGCATAAATTTTACAAATAACTAAATAATAAGTATTGGATAAAAAAATAAAAAAAGTTTGTTAAAAATGCAGCAATCTATTGCAAGATATGATATAATACTTTGAGGAGGTGATAAAGTTATGATTTTTAGAAAAGGAGAATTGTTCTGCGGACCTGGTGGATTGGCATTTGGTTCTAAAAAAGCAAATATCAATAATGGGAATGAACAGTTTTCGATAGAACATGCATGGGCAAATGATATTGATTATTCAGCATGTAAAACATTTGCTAAGAATATTTGTCATTCAGATGAGTCAATAATAACAACAAATGAAGATGAAGTTATAGATGGAAAGACAGTTATATGTAAGGACATAAGAGAATTAGATATAAAGAAGTTACCTCCTATTGACGCATTTACATTTGGATTTCCTTGCAATGATTTTAGTATTGTAGGAGAACAAAAAGGATTTGATGGTAAATATGGTGCTTTATATACATATGGAGTAAAAGTATTAGAATATCATAAGCCTAAATGGTTTTTAGCTGAAAATGTTGGAGGACTACAAAGTGCTAATGATGGAAATGCATTCAAAAAGATAATAGATGACTTAGCGAAAGTTGGAGAAGATGAATTTGGTGGATATGATATAGTTCCACATCTATATAAATTTGAGGAATATGGAGTACCACAAGCAAGACATAGAGTTATAATTGTAGGAATTAGAAAAGATTTGGGATTACATTTCAACATTCCTGCACCTATGACACCTAATAAAGAAGAGTATAGAACATCAAAATGGGCTTTAGAAGTAAGTTGCTATAATGAAGGAAATGTAGTTAATGCAATATATAATAATGAATTAACTAAACATCCAATTGAAACTATTAGAAGATTAGAAGCAATACCACCTGGTGAAAATGCTTGGTATGAAGGTATTCCAGAAGAACTTAGACTAAAGGTAAAAGGTGCTAAGTTGAGTAATATCTATAAGAGATTAGATCCTAATTTGCCAGCATACACTGTAACAGGAAGTGGTGGAGGTGGAACACATATGTATCACTATGCTGAACCAAGAGCCTTGACTAATAGAGAAAGAGCAAGACTGCAAACATTTCCTGATGACTATAATTTTCAAGGAAAAAAAGAAGAAGTAAGGAAGCAAATAGGAATGGCAGTACCTCCATTTGGAGCAAAAATAATAATAGAAGCAATTCTAAAAACATTTGCAGGAATTGAATATAAACATATAGAACCTAAGTGGACTATAGATGAATTAAGAGACATTACATAAAAGTAATGTCTCTTAATAATTATAAGAGTTTATTTGAGACTTGACTAAAAGATGTATAAGCATCATTTGTTATTAGTTTTAAAAATAAATCAACTCTCTTTTTTTCATCAAAATCATTTTCAATACAATAATCAAGTAAAGCTAATAAAGTTTTTGCATTAATCATAAAGCCTTTAATAGTTCTATTAGAAGATTTTCGTGATATTTTTTCTAAGTTAGATATACCTCCAATATCGCTACAAGTTACATAACCAAAAAATGATAATGAATTTCCATTATAATTTTCATAATTAGGTATATATTCTGATATCATATGTGATGATAGTGAAGATGAAAGGGTGAATTTTTCCTTATAATTTTTAGCATCAATAATACCACATAAATTATTATTGTATTCTAGTAAAATGTCTATTTCTGTTCTCTCGTTATTTACTTTAGGGTGCATTGTAACAGTAAAGCCAAATTGCTTTAAAATTCTACCAACTTTATTTTCAAATTCTAAATTATCTGGTTCATTGAGTATACCAGTTATAAAAGAATCATCAAAATTTTCGATAAGTTCGTCAGAAGAAAGGTATTCAGATATTTTTTCTGATTCAGCTATAGAAAACGATGAATTTGATAAAATATCAACTATTTCAGAATGCGATAAGTGAGAAGCATTAGGATAATCACTTAATAATTTTTCTGCTTTAGTTATTTTCTTTTGTAAGTTTGTAGCTGGTTTTATGTTTCCATACCTACTTGCTTTATATGAATTAATATCTAGTCCATTAACTTCAGCCATTCTTTCTAATGAAAAAAGATATCGATTATTAAATGGGTATCGTTTATCATAATAATCTAATTCATTAATAATATTCTCAACATTATTTTTTTCAATAAAAACTTTTGCGTCTGTACCTCTTTCATATTTGACCAGAGTGGTATATTCACATATCAGCATAAAAGTATGAGCAACATCTGAATGAGCTGCATAGAAATCTCTTGCACCATTGTCAGAACGTTCTCTGTGGTCATACTTGTTTGAAATCTCGGCTTTGTATGAAGCTTTTTCCTCATTGTTCATATTTCTAAATAGAAGTATTTTATCAATAATATTATTTAAATCAGAATTTTTCTGTGCAGTCATAACAATGAAAGTTAATTCTTCTTTTGTAACATAAAATGATAATTTCTCTTGAGTACATAGTCTTATTAGAAATCTAGCTGGTAATATTGCGAAATCATGACTATATTTTGGAGAAAATCCACTCTCAAAGAAATATGCATTAGGAATTTGTAATGTTAATATCTGTTTTTTTATATTTTCAAAGATATTGTTTTTTTTCAATATTTCTAAAGCAACTTTTGTAGGAACTAAAAATCCATCATTTGAAGTATAGCAGTAAGCAAATGTTTTTAATAAAGAAGCCCATGTTCTGCCACCAGAGCCATCTTTACTAATAGAATTTCTTTTAATGCCAATATCAATAAGAGCTTGTTCATATTTTTTATGTAATTCTCTATTGCCTTTCCATTTCAATTTAAAATTGTTTGTAGCATTAGCTAATGCAATTAACGCTTCTTCATGAAATGCTGGATCTCTTTCAGGTCTAGTAATAAACCAAATTTTTCTGAAATTATTATCACTCATATTACTACCTCGTATATAATTGTTAATAGATATATGATAACATAATATTTTTCAAAAGTAGAGGTGTTATTGATGGACAATTTAACAAAAGAACAACGTCATAAGAACATGAAAAATATAAAAAGCAAGGATACAAAAATTGAAAGAAAACTTTGCAAAGCATTATGGGATAAAGGATATAGATATAGAAAGAATTATGCAAAGTTACCAGGTAAACCTGATATAGTCTTAACTAAATATAAAATAGCTATCTTTTGTGATGGAGAATTTTTTCATGGTAAGGATTGGAACAAGCAAAAAGCTAGACTTGAGAAAAGTAATAATAGAGAATATTGGATAAATAAAATATCAAAAAATATTGAAAGAGATTCAAAGGTAGATCGAGAATTATTTCAATTAGGATGGATTGTACTAAGATTTTGGGGAAAAGATATATTAAAAAATGTAGATAAATGTATTGATGAAATAGAAGAAACTATATATGATTTAGAAATTGAAAGTTTAGAAAATAATTATGGTTATGATATAGATGATTTTGATAATGTATAAATTGTATGGAATTTAATTATAAATATATATTATAACTTTGAGATATATAGTATTATAGAGGGAGGCTTAAAGAGTAATGTATGATAGTGATAGGATTAAAATACTACAATTTCTACAATGGAATGATAGAAATGGATGCTATACAGATGAAAATTGTGATTTGGAAGAAGTACCAAGAATGACATATGAAGAAGCAGTAAAATATTTCTTTGGTGTAATAAATGATGATTTCTATTACAGAATAGCAGACAATATTTTTGAACTTACATATGATAAAGTAATAAAATATGCAAAAGAAAATAATATATATGAAAGCACAATGAATAAATTGCAAATATTAATTAATGCTAAAAATGTTGATGATGAATTATATAGAAGCATATTGAATTAAAGAGAGTAATTAAATATATATTATAATCATGTAAAAATAATAAGAAATACTTAGAGTAATAAGAGCTTTGAGTATTTCTTTTTCTATTTTAAGAAAATAAAAAAGGAGTTGAAATTCGA
>CAZPRO010000191.1:0-4556 GCA_964588775.1 uncultured Clostridium sp. | reverse complement strand
TCTTTTTCTGCTTCTGCTTCAAGTATCTTTGACTGCTTTTCACCTTCAGCTTTAGCTATTTGTGACTGTTTTAAACCTTCAGCCTGAAGAATCATTGCTCTCTTATCTCTTTCTGCTTTCATTTGCTTTTCCATTGCCTGCTGAATTTCAGCTGGTGGAATTATATTTTTTATTTCAACTGAAAGAATTTTTATACCATATGCATCAGTAACTTCATCAATTATACTTAAAAGATCTTGATTAATCTTATCTCTTCCTGACAATACTTCATCAAGAGACATGTTACCAATTAAATTTCTTATGTTTGTTGTAGCTGAATATACAATACCAGCTTTATAATCTTCTATATTATAAACTGCATCCCGGGCATTAAGTAATTTGTAAAATATAACATTATCTACTGAAATTTTAACATTATCCTTTGTAATTACTGATTGAGGTGGTACATCTAATATTTGCTGTTTAGTTGACACTTTTTTTCTTACATAATCAACAAAGGGTATCATTATATGCCATCCTGGTTCTAGTATTCTGTTAAACTGTCCCAATCTTTCTACCACATATAAGTAACCTGTATTTACTATTCTTATTGATGTTGCCAATACCACTAATACAAGTAACAATAATATCCCTACTATTAAACTTATTATTATTTCCATAATTCTATTCCTCCTAATTTTTTTGAATTTTTAATTTAATGCCTTCTATTCCTACTATTTTAAACTCTTGTCCCTTATGAATGGTTTCTCCATAATTAACTACAGTCCAATATTCTCCTCCAACTTTAATTTGAGCACTTCTTTCAATATCATCTTGAGCAACTTTTATCATGCCAATATACTTTTCTTCCATAAGCGGCGTCTTTTTTATATCAGCTTTAAACTTTTTCTTTAATACTGGATAGATAAAGCTTATTAAGAATATGCTTATTATAGCAAATACCATTATCTGATACAAAAATGGCATACCTAATGCATTACAAATAGCTGCTATAAAACCACCTACGGAAAATATGCAAAAGAAGAAACTACTGGTTATAGCGTCTATAACAACAGCTAATATGGCTATAATTATCCACATTATTGTTATTGACATAAATATCACCTCCTTTAATTATTATACTATAATTTTACATATATAGTATATTTACTGATAACTTTATGTTTTTTAGAAGTACTTCTGTTTATGTTATTATTATACTTTATAAATATCATTTAATCAAGTATTTTTTATTTTTTTATAAGTTTTTAAATAACTCTTTATGTCTTTTTACAATTTAACTTTTACATAATTTGTATTATTAATGTGTTGAAGTTTATGATAATATAAATAATATATGAGAATCAAGAGTTAAAATTTATTTATACCATATAACTTCAAGATTTTTTTAATTACTTAAAATAGCTGGTTCACATATAATATATTAAATTAAATCAAATCATATCATTTATAAGGAGTGATTAAATGGATTTCTTAAAAGTAGGTGCTGCATGCCCCATGACTCAAGTTGGTGATGTTTCTTATAATACAGAGATAATTATTAACTGCATAAAAAGTGCCCACAACAACAATTGCAAGTTTCTAGTTTTTCCAGAGCTTTGCATAACTTCATATACATGTGGGGATTTATTTCTTCAAAATACTCTAATACATAGTTCCATAAATGCAATACAGCACATTTTAAAGGAAACTAAAGATATTGATATGCTTATTGCATTAGGAGCTCCACTTTTATACAAAGATTCTTTATATAATGCTGCCTATATCATATTTAGAGGAAGTGTTTTAGGCATAGTTCCAAAATCCTTTATTCCCAATTATAATGAATTTTATGAAAAACGCTGGTTTACTGAAGGAATAGGAATATCAAATGAATTTGTTAGTTTTTCTTTTCAAAAGGATATTCCATTTGGAACAAATTTAATATTTTCTTCTCAAATTGCCAATTTTGGTTTTGAAATATGTGAAGATCTTTGGGTAACAATACCTCCAAGTTCATATCTTTCAATGATGGGCAGCCATATTATTGGAAATCTTTCTGCATCCAATGAATTGGTAAGCAAAGCAGATTATAGACGTAATCTCATATCAAATCAAAGTGCACGTTGTATGTGTGGATATATCTATGCTTCTGCAGGTGTACACGAATCAACTACGGATGTTCTTTTTAGTGGTCATCTTCTTATAAGTGAAAATGGTTCACTATTAAAAGAAAATGACAGATTTCAAAGAAAAAATGAAATCATATATTCATATATAGATGTATTTAAACTTAAGGCCGAAAGATTAAAAAACATAAGTTTTAGAGACAGTTATAAAAGTTTATCCTTAAAGCCATATATTATTAATTTTCAATTTGATAACTTATGTATTGATTCTTTTGATAGATATATTGATAAACATCCTTTTGTACCATCATCAAAATTTGAAAGAGAGATTCGCTGTAAAGAAATTTTCAGCATTCAATCTGCAGCTCTTGCCAAAAGAATGGAACATACTAAGGCAAAAAAAGCTGTAGTAGGAATATCTGGAGGACTTGATTCTACTCTTGCCTTATTAGTTATTGTAAAAACTTTCGAACTTCTTAATATTGACAAAAATAACATAATAACTATTACAATGCCTGGTTTTGGTACAACAGACAGAACATATAATAATGCAGTTAAGCTCTGCAGAGAACTGGGTACTAACCTTCGTGAAATAAATATTGTAGAAGCCTCTCTTTTACATTTTAAAGATATAGGTCATAATAAAAACATTCATGATGTAACATATGAAAATGTTCAAGCAAGGGAAAGAACTCAAATTCTTATGGATATTGCAAACAAAGAAGGTGGATTATTAATTGGAACAGGAGATTTATCAGAACTTGCCCTTGGATGGTGTACATATAATGGAGATCATATGTCCATGTATTCAGTAAATCCTTCAATACCAAAAACTCTTGTGCGTTATCTTGTAAAATATGTTGCAGAAAATGAATCCATTAAAACTGTCCGTGATACTCTTCTGGATATTTTAGATACACCTGTAAGCCCAGAGCTTCTGCCTAAAGATTCAGATGGGAAAATCACTCAAAAAACAGAAGATATAGTTGGCCCTTATGAACTTCATGATTTCTTCTTATATCATTTTATAAAACATGGTTCTTCTAAAGAAAGAATCTTTTTCCTTGCAAAATGTGCCTTCAATAAGGATTATTCAGAGAACGAAATTGAACAATGGCTTGATAAATTTATGTATAGATTTTTCACACAACAGTTTAAGAGAAGTGCACTTCCAGACGGTCCAAAAGTAGGAAGTATTTCTTTAAGCCCAAGGGGAGATTTTAGAATGCCCTCTGACGCTGTTCCATGGAAATAAACTATTAATTTGTTATAAAAAACCTCAATTAATAAATGCTTTTTTACTTAATTGAGGTTTTTATTAATATTTTTATATGTATATGTGGAATTTTTTTATATTTAGTGCTAAAATAATTTTATTAATTCCTATGGGTACAAGCCCACAAAGAACAAAAGGAGGTGAATTGTTGCCAAAAATTCTCTACACTATTTATAACAGTGCGTTTTTTTAGCAACATGACTATTATGACAAAAAAAGCTGATATAGACTGGGGTAATTTAGGTTTTAGTTACATAAAAACTGATTACCGTTATGTTTCTCACTGGAAAGATGGAAAATGGGATGAAGGAAAACTTACAGAAGATAATATGCTCCTTATGAGTGAAGCTTCTCCTGTTTTACATTACGGACAAAGCTGTTTTGAAGGATTAAAGGCATACACTACAAAAGAAGGTAAAATTCAATTATTCAGACCTGACAGAAATGCTGCTCGTATGAATGAAAGCTGTGATAAGCTGCTTATGCCACAAGTTCCTACAGAAAAATTCATAGATGCTGTTATGCAGGTGGTTAAAGCTAATGAAAAATACGTTCCACCATATGGAACTGGTGCAACTTTATACATAAGACCTGTTCTTATGGGTGTAGGAGATAATATTGGTGTTAAACCAGCTTCAGAATATATATTTACTGTATTCTGTATGCCAGTAGGACCATATTTTTCAGGAGGATTAAAGCCATGTAACTTTATTGTTCAAGATGAATATGACAGAGCAGCCCCTCTTGGAACTGGAAAACAAAAAGTTGGCGGTAACTATGCAGCTTCACTTCAAGCCCATAAAAAAGCTGCTGAAGCCGGATATGCTGACTGTATATATTTAGATCCAGCCACTCATACAAAAATTGATGAAGTTGGTGCTGCTAACTTCATAGGTATAACAAAAAAAGGTGAATTTGTCACTCCAAAATCTTCATCAATATTGCCAAGTATAACAAAATACTCTTTATTATATTTAGCAGAACATTATTTAAAAATGCCTGTTTTTGAAAGAGATGTTTTCGTAGACAAACTTGATGAATTTGCAGAAGCTGGTGCATGTGGAACTGCTGCCGTTATAACACCAATTGGTGCTATAGATTTCAAAGGAAAAAGAACTGTATTTTATAGTGAAACTGAAGTTGGTCCTGTAATTAAAAAACTTTATGATACT
>CAZPRO010000190.1:0-4563 GCA_964588775.1 uncultured Clostridium sp. | reverse complement strand
TTTTATTTGTAATATTAAAAATATTTCTCCGAAGGAGCGTGGCGCAGCCACTTTTGTTCTCTAAATAAGTTGAAGAATAATAATTAAAAAATAGACAAAAATTAATGTAAATGGTAAGCTAATTTAATAAGAATAATAAATTATTGTATAAAAGAAGGAGTACAAATGGAAAAGATATTAATAGTTGAAGACAATAAAGATGTTAATGGATTATTAGCAGATATAGTAAAAGAAGCAGGGTATTTTGCAAAATCATTATATGATGGACGATATGTAATAAATGAAATCAAAGAAAATAAATACCATATGATTATTCTTGATATAATGCTTCCATATAAAAGTGGAGATATGATTTTAAAGGAAATCAGACAATATTCAGATGTTCCAGTTATTATTATTTCAGCTAAGGATATGACTGGAGTAAAGGTTGATATGTTAAGGTTTGGAGCAGATGATTATATTACAAAACCATTTGATATAGATGAAGTTATTGCAAGAATAGAGACAAACCTTAGAAGATACAAAAAAAATAATGAAGTAAATAAAAAATTATATTATAAAGATATAGTAATCGATACAGAATTGAAAAGTGTAACAGTAAGTGGCAAAGAGCTTAACCTTACAGGAAAAGAATATAATATCTTAGAATTATTAATGAAGAATCAGAAAAAAGTATATTCAAAAGCTAATTTATATGAAACTATATGGAAAAGTGAGTATTTAGGTGATGATAAAACTATAAAAACTCATATAAGTAAATTAAGAAATAAATTAAAAGAAGCAAATAATGAAGAATACATAGAAACTGTATGGGGAATTGGATATAGACTAATTAAACAATAAATTTAATTAGTCTATTTTTATCTATTATTTAACTATTTTTTGAAAAAAGTTTACTTTTAGTTAACCTTTTATCCGTAAACTAGATAATGGAAGGAGGTAAGGAAAATGAATAATATTTTAGCAATAAGAAATCTTACAAAAAAGTATGGAAATATAATAGCACTAGATAAAGTTAATATTTCTTTGGAAAGAGGAAGAATTTACGCACTTATTGGAAGAAATGGTGCGGGAAAAACAACATTAATGAAAATAATATCGGGATTAGCATTTCAGGATGAAGGTCAAGTATTATTATTTAATAGCAGTAACAATTTAGATGAATTAAGGAAAAGGGTTGGAGTTTTAATAAATTCTCCTGGAATTTATAAGGATATGACAGCAAAACAAAATATGGAGTTTCATAGAATAATAAGAGGTATACCAGATAATGAATGTGATAAAAAACTTCTTAAAGCAGTGGGAATTGATTATGATGATAAAAAGAAAGTGAAAAATTTTTCATTAGAAATGAGGCAGCGTTTGGGAATAGCAATTTCACTTTTAGGTAATCCTGAATTTCTTATTTTAGATGAGCCTCTAAGAGGAATTAATTCAGAGGATGTAAAAAATATAGAAAATCTTTTATTAAAATTATGTAATGAAAGAAATATGACAATATTTATATCAAGTCACATTTTAAGTGAACTTTATAGTATTGCAACAGATTATATATTTATAGACAAAGGAGTAATAAAGAAAGAAATTACATCAAAAGAGATATGTGAAAAATTAAAGAAATATATTTTACTTTGTACAGACAATCCAGAAAAAATGGCATATGTTTTAGAAAGCACTTTAAAAACAAAAAATTATTTGGTAATGCCAGATAAATCAATTAAGTTATATGATTACTTAGATGAGAAAGAAAAGGTTGCACAGGCTTTTTTAGATAACAAAATACTTGTTACTAATTTTTCATGTGAAAGCAGTGTTTTAGAGAATTATTTTGATATTGTTGTAGGGGATGAAGAAGATGTATAATTTATTAAAAGGTGAGATTTTAAAAATGAAAAGTAATATTGTATTACGATGGATGTTTTTTGTAGTAATTGCTGCAGCAATAATGCGGGCCAAAGAGCATATAGAATATTTGAATATTTGTAATCAGGGGGAATGGTTCTTAGAGAAGTCTTATGGAGCAGATATTTTTGTTTATAATGTATGCAGTTTGAATAATATTATTGTAATTTCAAGTATATTAGGAATAACATTTATATGTAAGGATTTTGAGGATAAAATATGTAGTAGTATGGTAAGTAAAGGAATTAGCAGGTTAAAAATATTACTTAGTAAAACTATTGCTTATTTTGGAATTATTTTTATAGTATTATTTATATATGCATTAATAAGTACATTACCTCCCAATATTATTTTTAGAGATAGATTTGTATTTAATGAATATCTTGTATTGCAAATGTTTAGAGCATATTTATTATCATTTTTAATTAATTTAGGAATAGCATCTTTTATTATAATGTTTTCATATATTTTAAAAAATACAATAAAAACATTAGCTATATGGGGAGGAAGTATTTTTATATGTCAATGTATATTTGAAAATTTATGTGGGAAGTCTCCAGAGATTCATGAAGCATGTACTTCTTATTGCATATTAGGTCTTATAGAACGTGTTGGGATTAATATGACATTAGGTGATACCATTTTAGTCATTAGTGTAAGTTTGATTCATACTATAGTATTATTTATAATAACATATATGATATTTAAAAGATCTGATTTAAGGGTTTAGTATTAGAAGGAGGCTTTAAAATAGTTATTATATTACTTTGTACTGTAATTTTAATATTGTTTTTATATATTCATTTTTTGAATAATACAATAAAGGATATAAGTAAGCAGGTTAATTTGAAGATAGATAAGAAATATAAATATTCTGTTAATATACCTATGTTCAATAAGAATTTAAATAATCTTGCATCAAACATAAATAATCTATTCACCCTTGAAGAAGAATTAACAATGGAAAGCATTTATCATGAAAAAAGGATTAAAGAAACTATTGCAAATATTTCTCATGATTTAAGAACCCCTCTTACTGCAATAAAAGGTTATATTCAAATTTTGGACAGAAATTTACATGAAGCGAAACAGAAAAATATTATGAAGATTGTTACAAATCATGTAGATGAATTAGACAGACTTATAAATGATTTTTTTGAAATTTCATATCTTGAAGTATCTAAAGAGGATATACAATTTACAAAAATTAATTTAAGCAATATTGTATCAAATAGCATTATAGATTATGTATTACAATTTGAAGAAAAGAATATAGAAGTTAGTTTTCAATGTGAAAATAATGTTTATGTCTATGGAAATATGGAAAACATAAAACGCATAATTCAAAATCTTATTAAAAATTGTTTGAAATATTCAAATGGGGATGTTAGTTTTAGCATTATAGATAATAAAGAATATGTTATTTTATCCATAAAGAACCCTGTTGAAGATGTTGAAAAAATTCATATAGATAGATTATTTGATAAGTTCTATATAGCTGATAAATCTAGAAGTAAATCATCAACTGGATTGGGATTATATATAGTTAAATTATTGTGTGAACAGATGAATGGCAGTGTGTGTGCTGCTGTTGAAGGAAATATTATTGATATACAGATAAAATTAAATAAATATTATGATAAAGAGCAAAAATAAAGAAAAATAGTCAAAGTTCATATAATCCCTATGATGGAATATGGCAATAAGAACAAAGAAATATTTAAAAAACAATAATATGAAAAAGAGATTAATTGAAAGGCTGTCAGACTTTACATAGATAAAAAGATAAGATATGAAACAATAATGAAAATTGTAAGTCAGACAATGAAAAATTAGCATAAACAATGAAGCATTTAATAAAATGCCTCAACACCTTAATTGTATCATAAAAAAAATTGTCAGAAAAGTCTGTATTTTTAAAAAATTTAGTAATATAATAAAAATAACATAAGAGATAAAAATATTTCTTTAAGAATAAATGGAAATGAGATGATTCCAATGGGGCTGAATAATAGAAACCAAAAACTATAAAATATGAAATAGGTGATACCAATGGGGCTGGATAGTAAAAATCTAAAACTATAATATTAGGAAATGAGATGATTCCAATGGGGTTGAATAAAGGAAAACCAAAACTATAAAATATGAGATAGGTGATACCCATGGGCTAAATAGTAAAAATCTAAAACTATAATGTTATGAAATGAGATGATTCCAATGGGGCTGAATAATAGAAATCTAAAATTATAAAATTTGAAGTATATGATATCAATAAGGCATAAAATATAGAAAATTAAATTAAAAAAGGTTATGTGAATAGTGGGATTTACCATAATAATATTTATATCTGTAATGATTTTTGAATGGTGTAAATATTCGGAAGTTACCAAATATTATATTTTTATATTAAGGAGTGAGGCTGAAATTTATTTAAATAAGTATTCAGGAGAGATAATTATAAGTGATATATATCAAGGAAATAAATCATATTAATTATGAATATTTAAAATGAGCTTTTTAGAAGCTCATTTTTTAATTTCCTCAGCAATGCAGACTGATTTTTTCAGCCTGCATTGCTGATTTTATAGGATAATTTTGTGAATTTAAAGTAAGCGTCAAAAAATCTACGACTACAAAACATACAAAGCTTACTGTTAAAAT
>CAZPRO010000189.1:0-4602 GCA_964588775.1 uncultured Clostridium sp. | reverse complement strand
ATGTAACAAGAATAAGAGCAATACTTTTAAGAGATACAGGAGCAGCAATAAGTCCGTTTAATGCATTCTTATTATTACAAGGATTAGAAACTTTATCATTAAGGCTTGAAAGACATGTTGAAAATGCATTAAAAGTTGTGGAATTCTTAAAGAATCATCCAAAGGTTGAAAATGTAAATCATCCATCATTAAAGGATAGTAAATATAATGACTTATATAATAGATATTTCCCAAATGGAGCAGGTTCAATATTTACTTTTGAAGTAAAAGGTGGGGCAAAAGAAGCTCAAAAATTTATAGATAAACTAGAAATATTCTCATTGCTTGCAAATGTTGCAGATGTTAAATCACTTGTTATACATCCAGCAAGTACAACTCATTCACAATTAAATGAGCAGGAATTAGAAGAACAGGGAATTAAGCCTAACACAGTAAGATTATCAATAGGTACTGAACACATAGACGATATTATTTATGATTTATCTCAAGCTTTAGAAGATTAGAAATAATTTTAAATAAACCCAACAGCTAACCAAATAACTGTTGGGTTTATTTAATTAATATCTCAAGCTTTACTATATCCTGTTCTAAACAGTTATGGGTTTTAATAAATATCAGCTCTTTCATATGAATTGTCATGTCAGTAAAATCAATCACTTTAATTACTTCAACACTTCGATTTAGATGTTCTTTTTTCCACCAATAAGCTAATCTACTGTTTTTTCATCATTGTCAGCATCTCCCATAATCATATTACTTAATGGATTTCCTGGTGGTACAATAGGAAGCACATTTGCCTCTGGTTCAATTATAAACTCAATTAGGGTAGGAACCTTAGGTGTATTTTTTGCTTCTATTAATGCCATCCTTATTTCTTCCTGTCGTTTCACACGGATTGCCTTTGCACCATAGCTTTCAGCTAGATGTATAAAATCGGGGATATATTCTAGACAGCAGGCAGACGGAGTATTACAGGTTGTTTGACAGCTTTTTCGGTATCGTAAACAGGTGCTGGAATATCGTTTGTCAAAAAACATTTCTTGCCATTGGCGAACATTTCCTAAGTATCTATTATTAAGAACGCATATTATAACTGGCAGTTCATATGCAATTGCTGTAGCCATTTCCTGAAGATTCATCTGAAAGCCACCATCACCACAGATGGCAATAACATCTTTATCTGGATTGCCCAATTTTGCACCAAGTGCTGCTGGAAAACCATATCCCATTGTACCAAGACCACCAGAGGTTAACATTTGTTTTTTTTCTGTTAATTCAATGAACTGAGTAGCCCATAATTGGTTTTGTCCTACATCAGTTGTAATAATTGCATTTTTAAATATGTGATTGATTTCCTTGATAATAATCTGTGGTGCCATTATTGACTTTGTATTCTGTAAAGCAATAAGGGGATGCTCCTTTTTCCATGAATTGACTTGATTTTGCCAGATCTCAAAATTATATGAAGAAACCTTTTCTAATAAAGCCTGAATTGCATTTTTGGCATCTGCAACAATTGGTATATCCACAACAATATCTTTTGAGATGGATGAAGGATCTATATTAACATTAATAATTGTTGCTTTTTTTGCAAATTCGCTTACTTTCCCAGTAATACGGTCATTAAAGCGAACGCCTATGGAAAACAGCACATCACACTGGCTGATAGCTGTGTTGGCAGCATAACTGCCATGAATTCCTAAATTCCCCACATACATAGAATGAGTTGTAGGTATTGCACCTTTTCCCATAATGGTTGTAACTACTGGTATTCCGGTTTTTTCCACAAGTGCAAGCATATCCTCATTGGCATGAGCAATATTTACACCACCACCCAAAAGAAATACGGGTCGTTTGGCATGTTTCAGACATTCTAGCGATTTTTCAATTTGCTCCATATTAATATCTGTGTTGGGTGTATATCCCTGCACTTCAATATGTTCTGGATAGTAATCACTACCCAATGTCTGCTGAATATCTTTTGGCAAATCAACAACAACAACTCCTGGTTTTCCAGAACGTGCAATGAAAAATGCCTTTTTTATGGTGGCTGCTAAATCTTCTCTTTTACGGACAGTGACTGCATATTTACTTATACTTTTTGTAATGTCTACAATATCTACTTCCTGAAAAGAATTATTACCCATTAGGCTGGTGGGAACCTGTCCAGTAAAACATACAAGGGGTATACTGTCGTAGTTTGCTGTGGCAATTCCAGTTACTAGGTTTGTTGCACCGGGACCACTGGTGACCAAACAGACTCCCACTTTCTTTGTGGAACGTGCATAACCATCAGCAGCATGAATAAGTCCCTGCTCATGCCGTGGGACAATAACATTGATTCCATTAATTCCATAAAGGGCATTAAATAAATCAATTGCCTGACCACCAGGATAAGCAAACAGTGTATCAACCTGTTCAGCTAATAATGCTTTCACAAATAATTCTGCTCCAGTAATTTGCATAGGTAAATCCTCCTTTATAATTGCGTGTACTTGCTTGCATATAATTGTTTTTTATACGGTACTATCTGATGACAGTACCGTATATTATTTTTGGTGATGAATTCCATTAATCAACGTCTGAACTGACTGTTTAATGTACTGTTCCTGGCTTATAGAGGAAAGTTTATTTTCAAAGGAAGCAGTCAAAAATGTAAATCCAAATGTACTTGAAAATATAGTCATGGCAAGGCATTCGAAATCTAAATGGGGGAGTTTTCCCCGGTGTTCCATTTCTTTAAAGTACTCTATCAATGATGAAATAAATGCCTGTGGAACTTTCATCACAAGTGGTGCTGTTTCCTCGTAAAGCTGTGGGGCTCTGACTCCTATGGATAATTTTACAAAATCAGGTGTTATTCGGTTCATATATTCTGTCATAAACATCTCAAGATCAGGAACAAGCTCCCACTGGATATTTTTGAAGGCCTCTGCTGTCACATTTCCACGCCATTTTTCTTGTTCCATGCCAGTTAGCACAATATCTTTTTTAGTTTTAAATTTGCGGAATAGTGTACATTCATTTACTCCTGCCGATTTAGCAATATCCTTGGTTGTAGTAGCAACATATCCTTTATCCTTTATAAGAGACATAGCTGCATCTATTATTTTTTGGCTGGTTTCATCCATTCCATTTCTCTCCAATCCACAATGCAAGTGTTTACTATCATTATATTTACTTCGTTGTCACCTGTCAAGTTTGTATTATCTGCTTCAAATAAAAGATATAATAGATATTTTTGAACATCTATGCCTTTTGTAGACTTAACAATGTGCATTATTTCAATGTATGGAACTACTATAATACTGAGCATTCAGCATCAAAAAGTACATCTGAGTATGAAATAAAATATTTTCTTTACAAAATATTTGGAGCTGTTGTATGAAGAAATTCAACTACTATATATAGTTATAGTACATTAAGTAAGTTGATTGATAGTATATAGGGTATGATTTAAGCTTTATGCCACAGCCCTATTTTTTAGTTTGATTTCTTTCCGATAGTTTCACCAAATAAAACTTTTGTTTCAAAGCCTAATTTAGATTGTTGAAGAATATCATCATCAATTACAACAGTGTCTTTTTTAAAAAATAGTATTGTAGTGGAACCTCCAAATTTAAAATATCCTTTTTCATCACCTCTTTTTACACAGGTATCAGGGATATATGTTTGAATTATTGAGCCTACACATGTTGCACCAACTTCAATGGATAAAATATCATCAAAATTGTCTGATTTTAATATGGACCATTCTCTTTTATTTTGGCAGAATAACTTTTCAATACTATTTAAGGCTATAGGATTTACAGAGTAATAAATACCTGTAATAGGATGATTTTTACCACAGATACCAGAATCAATAAAATGAAACCTATGATAATCTATAGGTGCAAGTCTAAAAATTAAGCAAGTTCCATTGGAGTACATTTTGGCAATAGAATCATTACCAATTAATTCTTTTAAGCTGTAGGTTAACCCTTTTATCTGCACAATATTATTTATATCTATATCAGTATATACTGTAAGACGTCCATCACATGGTGAAATCAATGAAAAGTCATTTCTATTAACAGGTCTTGAATCAGAGGTTAATTTCCTTGTAAAAAAGTCGTTAAATGAATTGAAATCATCTATTGATTTTATGGATTCTGACATATTAATATTAAAATCTCTAACAAAAGTTGAAATTTTCTTAGAACTAAATTTTGTATCGCAATATTTTCCATATAATTTAGAAAATAATTTTCTTTTAACTAACAATTCAGTTAATTTTCTTCCAATAGGTGATTCATAAGTCCATTCAATATATTTTTTACCTGCAATATTTTCTTCTTCATAAGATTTTGAATGTCTGTTATAAACTTTAATCATAGTTACAATTTAGCTAGAATTTCTAGTCTCCTCCAAGTTATTAAAATCATACAAATTCATTAAGATATAATAAATTTATATGATTTTATCAAAAAAACTGAAATTAATCAAATGGGCTGCTAAAAGGTTTGAGTCAAGTAAAAGTTGGCAATTATTTTTGATAAAAAATCTCTTTTTTATTATCCATTATTTTACATCTGTTTTCTACTATTTCCCCTACCCAAAATT
>CAZPRO010000188.1:0-4669 GCA_964588775.1 uncultured Clostridium sp. | reverse complement strand
CATTGATTCAAATTCTGATTTATTAAAAAGGAACTGTGCACTATACTAATTATTTAGTGCGACAGCCCCTATGCAATAAATAAATTATAGTATGAGGTGTTAATATGCAGAAAACAAAAATGATTTTTACAATTGGACCTGCCAGCGATAACGAAGAAGTTTTAAGCAAATTTATCGATATCGGTATGAGCGCAGCAAGATTAAACTTTTCTCATGGTACACATGAGACACATAAAGAAAAAATTGATTTAATCAAAAAATTAAGAAAAGAAAAAAATTCTTCAACAGCTATAGTTCTTGATATTAAAGGACCAAAAATAAGAACTCACAACTTTGAAAATGATGGGGTTTTATTAAATGAAGGAGATAATTTTGATTTTATCTGTGGTGAAGAAATTTTAGGCAACAAAGATAAATGTTCAATAACATATGAAGAATTATATCAAGATATTCAGCCAGGAGGAACAATTCTTGTTGATGATGGTCTTTTAAAATTTACTGTTACAGGTGTTGAAGGAAAAACTATACACACAAAAGTAGCTGTAGGTGGAGAAATCAAAAATCACAAAGGTGTAAATGTGCCAAATGTAGTTATTAAACTTCCATCAATAACTGAAAAGGATAAAAAAGACATTATCTTTGGATGTGAAATGGGTGTTGACTTTATAGCTGCTTCTTTCATAAGAAAAGCAAGTGATGTTCTTGATGTAAAAAAAGTTTTAAAAGAACATAATGGAAGCCACATAAAAGTAATTTCAAAAATTGAAAATCAGGAAGGTGTTGATAACATCGATTCAATTATAGAAGTTACTGATGGTGTAATGGTAGCCCGTGGAGATATGGGTGTTGAAATCCCAATACAAAAAGTTCCAATTATTCAAAAAATGATTATAAAAAAATGTAATGAAGCTGGCAAAATAGTTATAACGGCTACTCAAATGCTTGATTCTATGATAAGAAATTCAATGCCTACAAGAGCTGAAGCAAGTGATATATGTAATGCTATTTTTGATGGAACTGATGCCATAATGTTAAGTGGTGAAAGTGCTTCAGGACTTTATCCAATAGAAGCTGCTACTACAATGGCTAACATAGCAAAGGAGGCTGAAGAATATCTTGACTATAATGCACTAACTGCAAGACTTAGAGAGCCTTCACTTACTGACTATGCTGCTGCAATCAGCTACTCTGCTGCAAGAACAGCAAACCTTTTACATGCAAAGGCAATAGTTGCTGCTACAAAAAGCGGTGCAACAGCAAGACTTCTTTCAAGATATAGATCAAAAGCTCCAATTATAGCAATAACTCCATATGATCAGGTAAGAAGATCATTAAGCCTTAACTTTGGTATTTTCCCAATGTTATGTGATATGTTTAATAATACTGACCAGATTCTTGATGAAGCAAAGAATATAGTATTTAAAATGGGAATCACTCAGCCAGGTGATGATATAATAGTTGCCGCTGGAATGCCTACAACTCATACTGGTGGAACTAACATGTTAAAAATAGAAAAAATCTGATTACAATATTATAAATAATAGGTAACGATAAGGCAATATTTCAAAAGATAATGGTATAATAAAATAAAAAAACACACAAACTGTCAAATTTTATCTGTTTGTGTGTTTTTTCTTATTTTTATAACTACAATTTCTCAAAATATCTGTCTTTATCTACACTTCTATACTAACACCAAAAGATATAAATAACACAGCATTTTAATGTGAATTTAAATTTTGATTGTTTTTTATAAATATATAGATTGTTTTTTGAAAGCACGAAAAATTATCATTATTATAATATATAAAAAAAGGGGAGGAGGTATTTATGAACGATAAAATCAATGTTATTGAAGAATATAGAGTTAAATCTGGAAAATTTGTATTATTAATACTTATTCTTAGTGCATTATCAGGACTAATTTTTGTAGATTTAATGAATATATTAAAATATTATAACAAAATAAATCATACTATAGTATTCATATATAATATAATTGTGCTAATTGAAGCTGTAATTGCTTTTAAACTATCAAAAACAATTGTAATTGAAGGAAAAATTAATCAAAAAGTATGGAATATAATAAAAAAATTTACAGTTATAATTGCTATTGTTGATTTTAATTTTATGTTATATTTAGTAGAATCTCCTATATTTTTTTATGGTGTAGGCTATTTTGTAATGGTTTGTGGTATATTTTTTGAATTAAGTGTAGTATACCAAATTATAGGCGGCACAATAATATCTATTATTATAGAATTTATTATAAAGCCAGAAATAAGACCTACTGGAATTACTGCATTACCAGATGCATGTTTAACTATCTTCTTGATTTTAATGGCTTATGCTGGTACTGTAATGATTGTATATTTTGGAAGTACAGTTCTAATTCATACTAAAGAAGACCAACTAAATAGCAATGAAAAAAAATTAGAAAATATTCTTAATAAAGTTTTTGATTTGATGAGTAAATTGAGAATTATGAGTCAGTCTTTAGTTGAAATATCAGAAAAAGAATATTCTTCAATGGAAGAAATATCAAATATAAGTCACCAGGTTGGTAACAAAAATGAATGTATTTTAGATGAAACAAAAAATAGCAGATTAAATTTAGAAGAATTAGAACAAAATAATAAAAATATATCTAATAAATTAGGTAACACTCAATCTATTTCATCAAAATTAGTTGAAATATCCATATCAAATGAAGAAAAACTTAATAATGTTCTTAATATTAGTAATAAAATAAGAGAATCAAGCCATGAGGCTTCTATTGTTACCAAAAAACTTCAGAAAAAAACCGAAGAAATAGATAGGCTTCTAAAAATTATTCAGCAAGTAGCAGAAGAAACTGATTTATTAGCACTTAACGCTAGTATAGAAGCAGCAAGAGCAGGAGAAGCTGGAAAAGGATTTGCAGTAGTTGCTGAAGAAGTAAGAAAACTTTCTGATAATACAAAAATATCTTTAAATGATGTTTCTAAAGTAGTTGACGAATTTAAGAACGATTCTCAACAAGTTGAAGAACTTACAGAAAAAAATAGAGATATCATAATTAATCATAATAATGTTCTAGCAGATATAGTTAACAAAATACAGCATATGATAGAGGAGCTAAAAGTATCAGCTGAAGAAGTTAACACCATTGATCTGCTTTCTCAGAATCAAAATGTTTACATGGAAAAAACTATAGCTTTTAATATAAAAACAATTAATAATATAGAAGGCCAGGTTAATCAAGTTAATGAAATTGTTAGTTTAGTAGAAGATAACACTACACAAATACAAAAAATTGTTAATAGCATTAATGAACTTAATTGTATTATAGAAGAAATATCAAATTTATTAGAATATTAAATTTACCTACCTATATTGTAGCAAATACTATTCTCATAAATTGTGGTGATAAAATAAAAAAACACACAAGCTGTAAAATTTTATCTGCTTGTGTGTTTTTTCTTATTTTTATTCCACCACAATTAATTTGGCAAAGTCAATTAATTTTCAAATTTGAAATCTTTAAGAAGGTCTCCAAGTGATGTTCCTTCCTCTTCATTATCCACATACTGCATATATTCTTTGTTAGTTTCTACTGCATCTTTTATACTTAATGCAATTTTCTTATCTTCTTTATTAATACTTAATACTTTAACCTTTACTTCATCACCAACATTTAGTACATCTGATGCTTTTGCAATATTGTCATCAGTAATTTCAGTAATATGAACTAATCCTTCAACACCATCAAATAGTTCAACAAAAGCCCCAAAAGAAGTAAGTCTGCACACTTTTCCAGTTACTATATCTCCTTCTTTTAAGTCTTTGCTATGAACATGCCATGGTTCTTCTTCTACATTTTTTAATATAAGAGATAATCTTCTTTTTTGTTTATCAACATTTCCAATAAATACTTCAACCTTATCTCCTTCTTTTACAACTTCTTCAGGTTTATTAACTCTTTTCCATGATAAATCAGAAAGATGTACTAATCCTTCAACTCCACCAATGTCAACAAAGGCACCAAACTTAACAAGTTTTTTAACCACTCCCTGTCTTTTTTCACCTTCAACAAGCTTATCCCATATGGCTTTAACATTTTTTTCATACTCAGCTTCTTCAATAACTCTTCTTGAACCTACTATTTTATTATTTCTAAAATCAAGTTCAGTTATTTTTATATCCATTTCTCTATTAACAAGAGTATTAAGTTCAACTCTTTGTCTTGAAGCTAAAGAACCAGGAATAAATACTCTTATATTTCCATAATAAGCTGCAACTCCGCCTTTTACTGCTTCTTTTACTTTTACTGTTATTGTTTCATTTTCTTTGTAAGCTTTTTTTATGTTTTCTCTTTCCTCTATTTCCATGGCTTTAATCAATGATAATTCAACATATCCATCTCCATCATTAGGAGAAAGAACATAAACTTTTATATTATCTCCAGCCTTTAACACATCTCTTGGGTCTTTTTCATCTGCACTTATTTCATTTTTAGCTATAAGACCATCAAAAGCATAATTAATGTTTACACTTGCATCCTTATCTGTAACTTCAATTACAGTTCCTTCTAAAATTTCTCCTCTTTCTAATCGCTTAACATCATAACTTTCTAAAAAATCACTCATTGAAATTTCTTGTTCTTCATTATTCATTTTAAATTCCTCCT
>CAZPRO010000187.1:1942-4725 GCA_964588775.1 uncultured Clostridium sp. | reverse complement strand
TCAGTACCTTTTTTAAAACGTCCACCCCAAAGTTTATTCATTATTTACCTTCTTTCTTTAATTTTTCATTCATTTTTGCACGAACTACAGTTGGAAGACCAAATAAATTAATAAATCCAGCTGAGTCCTTTTGGTCATAAACCCCATCTTCACCAAATGTAGCATATTCTTCGCTGTATAAAGAATATGGTGAAGTCATTCCAGCATTTACGATATTTCCTTTATATAATTTTAATTTAACTTCTCCAGTTACTGTTTCCTGAGTCTTGGTTATAAATTCGCTTAAAGCTTCTCTAAGAGGAGTAAACCATTGTCCATTATAGACGATATCAGCAAATTTTAATGCAATTTGTTCTTTATAGTGAGCAGTTTCTTTATCTAAGCAGATTTCTTCTAAATCTTTATGTGCTTGGTAAAGGATTGTTCCACCTGGAGTTTCATAAACACCTCTTGATTTCATACCAACAAGTCTGTTTTCAACCATGTCAATAATACCAATGGCATTTTCTCCACCAATTTTGTTAAGTTCAGCAACCATATCAGCAGGTTTTAATTTTTTACCATTTAATGCTACAGCATTACCTTTTTCAAATGTTAAAGTAATATAAGTAGCTTTATCTGGTGCTGCTTCTAATGTTTTTGAAAGTTCTAAAATTTTTGCATAATCTGGTTCATTTTCTGGGAATTCAAGGTCTAGTCCTTCATGACTTAAATGCCAGATGTTTTTATCTTTACTGTAGTTAGTTTCTCTATTTATCTTAAGAGGGATGTTTCTTGCTTCTGCATATTCAATTTCTTCTTCTCTTGATTTAATATCCCAAGTTCTCCATGGAGCAATTATGTCCATGTCAGGAGCATAAGCTTTAACAGCCATTTCAAATCTAACTTGGTCATTTCCTTTACCAGTACATCCGTGACATATAGCATCTGCACCTTCTTGTAGAGCTATTTCAACTAATTTCTTACCAATTAAAGGTCTTGCAAAGGATGTACCTAAAAGATATTTTCCTTCATATTTAGCTCCAGATTGAATTGTTGGATATATATAATCTTCAACGAATTCATCAACTAAATCAGCAATATATAGTTTTGAAGCACCAGTTTTTATTGCTTTTTCTTCTAATCCTTCTAATTCATCGGCCTGTCCAACATTACCGCATACAGCAATAACTTCACATCCGTAGTTTTCTTTTAACCATGGAATTATTATTGATGTATCTAATCCTCCTGAATATGCTAGAACTACTTTATTGTATTTTTTCATTATAAAAGTCCCCCTCTTTAATATATCTAAAAATTCAAATTTGTTACTTGTTTATAATTATACATTTATAATATTCATTTATCAATAGAAAAATGAAAAAATATGCATATAAATGTGGGAGAATTATTAATTTTTTTTGTATAAAATCAATATAAATATAAAAATCAAGGAAGCTATGAAAGCTGATTAAATCTTTATTTATACATTTTTATGCATTAAAAATGTATAAATGCATAAAAATGCAAAAATATAATAATGGAATTAATATGTTATCTAATTTTAAAATGAAGTAAGATAAGGAAGAAAAAATTCCAGTAATCTTTTATTTGCAATGTGACAGTTTTTTGTGAAAAGAATATTAGAATATATTATTAAGTTCAATTTTTTGAAGATGCTTTACAGCTTTAGCTTGTTGTTTAATTACATTTAAAGAAGCATAAGCTTCACGATCATCATCTTGGGAGATATATATGCATAATCGTGACATTTCATAACGTATTGTATCAAAATCTGTATGGTTTACATAAACAGAAGTTATCAGGTCTTTTTCATTTATATAATTGAGAAGTTCAAGAGATTTTGCATAGGAATTTTCTCTATCTTTATTATAGAGAAGAGTTTCTATTTCTTTAAGTTGGTTCTCAATGTTATCACATATGTTAAGAACTGAATTATTTAGAAATCCAACAAAAATAAGAATAGTGAAAAAAATTATTACTGATATAATAGCATTTTTCATTTTTTACACTCCTTTGCATAATCATCATATAATTGATATTTAAATTTACCTTCTGTATCATACATAGCGATGAGAACATCTTTAATTGAATTAATATTGTGTTTTTTTAAGGTATTTATTATCCACTCTTTATTCTTATTTATAGAAGTTAAAGAGTCCTTATTAATTTTTCCGTCTGAAACAAGGATTTTAGGAAGCTGTGGTTCTGGAGTTTTGGATGTATTATCTTTTTTATCAGATGTTTTGCTTCCACTTGCAGAGCCTTTGTTTACAGATTGACATGAAGAAGTTTCTGAAGAAGAACTATTATAATTAGCAGGCAGTATGGAAAGCTGTCCGCTGTTTTCTAATATTGCATACTGTATTTCATCAAGATTAAAATAATTTGCAAGACGCATTTCTTCAAACAATTCATCTATATTTAGTTGTTGCTTTTTTAAAGCTTCATAGTTAATCTTTCCTTTATATATTAGAATACATGGAGCACCATCTAAATAATCACGAACACTCTGAATTTTTAGTTCAACCTGAGTAATTATTGTTTTTATAAATAAAAGAGTTATGATTGGAACTATTCCTTGCAATAAGGGAAGACGCTGATCCTGCATTGGCAGAGATGCAAGGTCAGAAATCATAATTGTTATTACAAATTCGTAGGGCTGAAGTTCACCAATTTGTCTTTTTCCCATAAGTCTCATAGTAAGAACTACAAGAGTATATAAGATTATAGTTCTTATACATACTATAAACATTGTTACACCTCATTAATTATTATTTACT
>CAZPRO010000187.1:0-1842 GCA_964588775.1 uncultured Clostridium sp. | reverse complement strand
TTATGGAAAATGAAAGAGCAGAAAATAAAACCACTTATTATGAAATGCTTAAAGATAAATACAAAATGGATGAAATAGCTGGCTGCAAGGTAAATGGAAAACTTGTTAATTTAAATGATAAGGTATGCGAAACAGAAAATATTGAGCCAGTTAAGTTTAATACTGAACTTGGAATGAAAATCTATGTAAATACTCTGCAGTTTATTTTTATTAGGTGTGCTTTGGAGCTGTTTCCAAAGTCAAGAATAACAATACAGCATGCATTTAGTAAATCAGTATATGGAGAAATTCAAAAAGAAACTGACCTTACAGAAGATGAAGTTAAAGCTATTAAAAATAAAATGAAAGAACTTATAAATAGGAATGTAAAAATAAACATAAAGAATTTAGAAAAAGAAGAAGCTATAAAAATATTTGAATCATATAATATGGCAGACAAAATTAATCTGTTAAATTATACACATATTGAAAACGTTAAACTATATGAACTTGACGGATATTATGATTATTTTTGTGGAAAAATTGCAGCAAGTACAGGAGTAATAAAAGTATTTGATGTAGAAAAATACTTAAATGGTTTTATATTAAGAAGACCTGATACAAAAGATTTAAGTGTAATTCCACCATTGGCTCGTCAAAATACATTAAGCAGTATATTTATTGAAACAGAAAAGTGGCTTTCAATACTTGGCATAGAAGATGTAGGAACATTAAACAGAAAAATAGATGGGGGTGAGCTTCAGGACATAATCATGGTATGTGAAGCACTTCACGAAAAGAAGATTGCCAATATTGCAGATAAAATTGCAGAAAAAAGAGATGTTAAAGTAATACTTATTGCAGGACCATCATCTTCAGGAAAAACTACATTTGCAAACAGATTAAGTATACAGCTTAGAGTAAATGGTCTGATTCCAATACCATTATCATTAGATAATTATTTTGTAAACAGAGAACAGACTCCTAAGGATGAAAATGGTGATTATGATTATGAAAGTATTAATGCACTAGATTTAAAACTTTTAAATTATGATTTGGAAAAATTAATGTCTGGTGAAGAGGTTGAATTACCAATATATAATTTTAGAACTGGTGAAAAAGAGTGGAACGGATACAAAGAAAAGGTACCACAAAATGGAGTACTTATATTAGAAGGAATTCATGGACTTAATCCAACATTAATATCAGAAAAACTTAACAGTAATGTATACAAAATATATATTTCTGCATTGACACAGCTTAACATTGATGACCATAACAGAATTTCAACTACAGATTCAAGAAAAATAAGAAGAATAGTAAGAGATTCCCTTTCAAGAGGATATGGTGCAGAGCAGACTTTAAAAATGTGGCCTTCAATTAAGAGAGGCGAGAAGAAAAATATATTTGTATATCAAGAAGAAGCAGATATAATGTTCAATTCAACTCTTGTATATGAACTATGTGTATTAAAACCTTATGCATTAAAAGAATTAAACAAAATACCAAAAGAGAGTTCTGTATATACAGAAGCACAAAGACTAAAAACTTTTCTTGGATTTTTTGATGAAGTAGATGTGAAAAATGTACCAGCAAATTCACTTCTTAGAGAATTTATTGGTGGATCATGTTTTTATGAGTATTAGTAGAAATAATTAATATAGACAATGGGGCTGTCGCATTAATTTGTGATAGCTTCTTTTTTTATTCTGTAAATTTAGAAGTTGTGTTTATAAAAGTGAAGAATTAAAAAAATATATAAAAAATAAAAATAAATTTGAGAAAAGGTTTACAAACAAAAAATAATATGGTATATTAAATACATAGACAAGGACACTATGGTAAATAAAAAAGGTATTAAAG
>CAZPRO010000186.1:0-4754 GCA_964588775.1 uncultured Clostridium sp. | reverse complement strand
TGAGGCAGCTTTTATTGTAAAATACATACAAATTTTATATACTAATAAGTAAATAGAGAAGTTAAGTAAGGGGAATGTGGATTTTATGGATAAGAAATCACAAAAAGCTTATGAAAAGGCCATGAATTTGTATGAAAGTGGAGAAATAGAAAAGGCATTAGATATATGCGAAAATGTTTTATCAGAAGAATTAAATAATGCAGAATTTCTAAACTTTAAGGGACTGTTATTATATCAGCAGGGTAAATTAAAGGAAGCAGTTACTGTTTGGAAACTTAATGAAGAATTCAACAAGGATACTACAGCAATAAAATATATAAAAGATAGTGCCAGTGATTTTGAGAAACTAAATACATACAGAGATGGAGAAAGAGCACTTAGAAATTTAAATGTGGATTTAGCACTTAATTTATTTTCTACCTGTGCATTAAGTGATTTTAATTTAATAAAGGTTAATACAGGACTTGCTATATGTTATCAGAAGAAAGGAAAGTATAATAAAGCTTTAGAACATATTGATAAAGTATTAAAAGTAGATAGGAATTATGAAGAAGCATTAAGACTTAAAAAAGAAATATCTGAATTTTCCAGCTCTGTTAATAATAAAAAAGCATCAAAAAAAATTTTAACCTTTGTAACTATTATTTTTGCTGTTGTAGTGTTATGTGGAGCAGGTTTTGCGGTTTATATGAGAATAACTAATGAGCAGTTATTTAACAGTACTTTAGCATCAATATTAAATAGTGATGATAAGGATAAAGATGCTCAGGAAGAAAATGTTAAGGAAAAATCTGAACCAGAAAATGATAAAGATGAAAAGGCAGAACTGCCAGCTGAATCAGAGAATCTTAAAAAAGCAAACGAGACAGAAGAAAATAGTAATAAAGAAGAAAATAATGAGAAAAGCTTTGATGTAAATAAGGTACAGCAATTAATTAATACTAATAATGTGGATGAACTTTGTGAAGAATTACAAGGAATTAATAAGGACAGTATTTCCAGTGATAGTATGTATATTTACAGACAAGCTATTGATTTAATAAATCAAAATGGAGTATTTAATTACTACAATAATGGATTAGAATTTTATAATCAAAAAAATTATGAGAAAGCACAGGTTGAATTTGATAAGGCTTATGAATTTTGTCAGGATAATTCATACAAAGAGCATATTGTTTTTTATAGAGCAAATAATCTAATGCAGATGGCAAAAACAGATGAGGCAATTAAGGAATATGAAGAATATTATGCACAATATCCTAAAGGGGTGTATACTGAAGGCGTGTTATATGAATTGATTCTCATATATGAAGCAAGTGATAAGAATAAGAGTACACAGTATGCAAGGGAACTTGTTAATAATTTCCCACAATCAATATATATAAATGATAATGTGTTAAATCTATTAAATAATTAAAATTGTAAGAATTTAATAAGATATATAAGGGAAATCTATTGGTATGGATACATATCAATGGATTTTTTTTATAAAAATAAAGTTCCATACATAAATATATTTTGAAAGGGGAAATAGTGTGATAAGTCTTATAAAAAATTGTGAAGTATATAATCCTAAGTTTATGGGAAAAAAGGATGTTTTAATTTGTAATAATAAGATTGAAGGCATATATGATAAATTTGAATATATAAAATGTGGATTAAACATAAATGTTATTAATGGTGAAGATAAATTATTATTTCCAGGTTTTATTGATGCTCATGTTCATATTATAGGAGGCGGCGGAGAAGATGGATATACCACAAGAACTCCAGAATTGAAATTATCTCAGCTGACAAAATCGGGAATAACTACAGTGGTGGGGTGTCTTGGTACGGATAATATATCCCGTAATATGAATACATTAATAGCAAAGGCTAAAGCATTAAAAAAGGAAGGAATAAATGCTTTTTGTTATACAGGTTCCTATGAAATACCTGTAAAGACAGCAACAGGTACAATTAAATCAGATTTAATATTAATAGAAGAAATTATAGGAACAGGAGAAATAGCCCTTTCAGACCATAGAAGTTCTCAGCCTACTTATGATGAATTTGCAAGAGTTGTATCTGAAAGCAGAGTGGGAGGTCTTCTTTCAGGAAAATGTGGAATTGTAAATGTACATATTGGGGGAGGACATAGAAAACTGGAATTTTTATTAAGATTAATAGATAAAACAGAAATTCCACCAACCCAGCTGCTTCCAACTCACATTAACAGAAATAATTATTTATTTGAAGAAGGATTGAAGTATGTAGGTAAAGGAGGATATATAGATTTAACTACAAGTTGTGATTTACAACACATGGAACATGGAGAATTAAGAGCAGGAGATGCTTTAGCCATTATAGTAGATAAAGGAATAAATATTAATAATATTACTTTTACTTCTGATGGAAATGGAAGCATACCTAACTTTGATAAGGATGGTAATTTAATTGGATTTGGAATATGTTCTGTAGAATCCCTATATGAAGAAGTGAAGTATTCTATTAAGGAAGGTAATGTTCCTATAGAAAAGGCATTACAGGTCATTACAAGTAATGTTGCAGAAAGGCTGTTGTTAAATACTAAGGGGAAAATTATTGAAGGATATGATGCAGATTTGGTAATGGTAAATAAAGAAACACTTGAAATTGAAAGTGTATTTGCAAAGGGAAAATTAATGGTAGAAAATAAAAAAGTCATTGTGAAAGGCTTTTTTGAATAAATAAAGAGGGACTGTTGCACAAAAACATATGTGACAGTTTCTTTTTTGTATGATAAATTAGAATTTTTTCAATTCACAATTGTCCATTGTTCAAATTCTGATTTACAGAGTAAAAATAAGCTATCACAAATTAATGCAACAGCTCATTTATATATTAAAATAAATTATTCAATTTTAAAAAATGTGTGATGACCAATTGTTAACTGGTTTACTTTTGTTGTTTGCTTCATCCAATTACATGTTGCAATTTCTGGGTTATAAAAAAATAATGCTTTGTTTGTTGGATCGGCTCCGCTTATTGCTTCATAAACTGCACGATAACAATCTTCATTTGGGACTCCTTTAATAGTGTTATTTTGTACACATGAAAAAGCATTTTTTTGAAATATTACATCTTGTATGCTGTTTGGAAATTTAGGATTGGTTACACGATTTAAAACAACAGAAGCTACAGCTACTTTGCCTGTATAAGGCTCACCAATACTTTCACCAGCAACAAGTTTTGCCATTAAATCTATGTCCTTTAAAGTTATATTAATCTGTTTATCTGCATAAGTAAAAACTTCTAGTGTATTATTGATAGACTCACATTTTACTAAATTATTGTTAACAGTATTTAAACAGTTTATATCGTCTGCTGATAAAGCTTTTGAGATGCTGGATGTAATAGATTCTACATTTGTCATTTCAGCAGAAGCATATTGATTGCTAATACATAACAGACATAGTATTAATGAAACAAAAAAAATATTATTACATTTTTTCATAAAGACCTCCTTTGTCTATCACGACAAGTAATATTATTACCAAAAGGAGTCATTATATACATAAATATGTTTTCGCTTTACAATAAGTCATATTAATAGAGAAAAAGGGAAGACTTATATATAGTTATAATAGGTATTTTAAAAATTAACCCATATTATATTAAAGAAAATGTTTATAATGATTCTTTTTAAAATTAGCAGTTATTAATTGTTAATTGATAATTTAATAAAAATAATGAAAATGTAATAAAATAATAATTATTTTATCATTTATATAATGGTTAATTGGTATATAATTTTTAATATAGAAAGAAAGTGGTGAGTAGATTGCAGGAAATATTAAGTATGCTTAATAAGGGATTTTCTAGTATATCAGTATGGTCAATTTTAGATATATTAGTGGTATCATATATTTTTTATAAAGGATATTTTTTAATAAAAGAAACAAGAGCAGAACAATTGTTAAAGGGACTTATATTAGTAGTTATAATGATTCCTATAAGTTATATGTTAAAACTGGATATGCTCTATTTTATATTAAATAAAACTCTTACTATAGGGGTGTTATCAGTTGTTATAATTTTTCAGCCAGAAATAAGAAGAGCATTGGAACATTTAGGACGAAGTGCTTTTGATGATATTTCACATGTTAATGATAAAAAAACATTAGATAGTAATTTGGATGAAATAATTACAGCAGTAATTAATTTATCAGAAAGCAAAACAGGTGCATTAATAGTATTAGAACAGTCTACTGGACTTAATGAGGTTATAGGAGCAGGAACAATTATAGATGGAAACATTACAGCAAATTTATTGGAAAATATATTTGTTGTTAACACTCCACTACATGATGGTGCGACAATAATCAGAAATAACAGAATATTAGCATCAGGCTGCGTACTTCCTCTTACCAGTAATGTAAGCATAAATAAGAAATTAGGAACAAGGCATAGGGCAGCAATTGGATTATCTGAAGTTTCAGATGCCATTGTTATAATAGTATCAGAAGAAACAGGAATAATTTCTTTGGCTATTAATGGGAAGATTACACGCAATTATGATAAAGAAAAATTAAAAAATGTACTTTCAAAAATAATTGAAAGAAGAAGGGATCAAAAGGGAAAAACAGCCAGAGAGAGGGTGAGTTCGTGGATAAAGGAAAAAAACAAAAATTAATAACTCAAATAGTTTGTGTGTTTTTATCATTTGGATTGTGGCTATATATAACCAATGTGGAAAATCCTATGCGAACATCAGAAGTGAAGAACATACCAGT
>CAZPRO010000185.1:0-4755 GCA_964588775.1 uncultured Clostridium sp. | reverse complement strand
GAAAAAATAAGAAAGAGCTTAACAGAAGTTGCTCTGGATTATTTAGCAGTAGGACTTGATCCGGCAAAATCAACTATTTTTGTTCAGTCACAACTACCAGAATTACATGAACTTACAATGCATTATTTAAATCTTGTAACTTTATCAAGATTAGAAAGAAATCCTACAGTTAAAGCTGAAATAAAACAAAAAAATTATGAAAACAGTATACCAGCCGGTTTCTTAATTTATCCTGTAAGCCAGGCTGCTGATATTACTGCATTTAAAGCAACAACTGTTCCAGTTGGTGAAGATCAGCTTCCTATGATAGAGCAG
Source organism: uncultured Clostridium sp. (assembly GCA_964588775.1). Taxonomy (GTDB): domain Bacteria; phylum Bacillota; class Clostridia; order Clostridiales; family Clostridiaceae; genus Clostridium. Next base: position 4,440 of record CAZPRO010000185.1, on the reverse strand, counting down.
ACAAGAGAAATAGTAAGAAGCTTTAATTCAATTTATGGTGATGTTTTAGTTGAACCTGAAGCAGTAATTCCTAAAGATACAATGGGAAGACTTCCTGGTACTGATGGTAAGGCAAAAATGAGTAAATCAATAGGTAACTGTATATATTTGTCTGATGATGCTGATACAATAAAGAAAAAAGTAATGTCAATGTATACAGATCCAAATCATATAAAAATTGAAGATCCAGGACAGGTTGAGGGAAATACTGTATTTACTTATCTTGATGTATTTGCTCCAAATAAAGAAGAAGTTGAAGAAATGAAAGCTCATTACAGACGCGGTGGACTTGGTGACATGAAAGTAAAAAAATACTTAAATGGAGTTATGCAGGCTGAGCTTGAACCAATAAGAAAGAAAAGAGCAGAATTTGAAAATGATATGGACTTTGTATACAAAATGCTTAAAGAAGGCAGCGACAAAGCAAGAGAAGTTTCTGCACAAACTTTGAAAGAAGTAAGAGAAGCTATTGGTCTTGAATATTTTAAATAAAATGTAAATTTAACAACTACCATTTTTATGGTAGTTGTTTTTGTAAGTGTAGCCATATAAAATTTTCTTAAGTTAAAATATATTTGTAAATTCCATGAGCAACTCCATCATCATTTACACTTTTCGTAATATATTTTGCATGTTTTTTTACTTCATTATTGGAATTACCCATTGCAATACCACAGCCTACAGTTGACAGCATTTCTATATCATTTTTCCCATCACCAAAGGCATAGCTGTTTTCAATTGAAATATTTAAATGCTTTAATACTTTTAATATGCCTGATGCTTTAGTATTTCTTTTTGGAAATAATTCGAAAAATTTTTTGTTTATACTATGATCAAAATCATAATCTTCATTTTTCTTAATAAAATCATAACAGATTGATGATATGTGTTCGTTTTTGCATAACATTTCTATTTTTAATATGTTTATATCATTTAGTGAATAGTTGCTTTTTATATATTCATCTGAAATTCCAATGCTTGCATAAAATTTATAGTAATCTTCAAATTTACTCTGCATGTATGAGTATTTTTCATCTTCAAGAATATACTGGATATGATTTTTCTCAAACATTTCAATACATTCCCTGACAAAATTTTTATTCATACACTCCTTATAGATTGTCCTATTATGAACTATTACATTTGAACCATTGTTAAGTATAAAACCTGAAAATCCATAATTTAAAATGTCTTTTCCTAAAAAAGCAAAAGGACGTCCTGTAGCAATAAAAACATAATGTCCTTCTGCTTTTAGCTTATTTAAAGCTTCTGTTACTGCTGGTGTTATGGAAATAATTCCATCATTACAATTAAGAATAGTACCATCAATATCTAAAAAAACTGCTTTTTTCATAAAGTACACTCCTTATCAATTATTATCATTTATTGCTATTTTATATCAATTTGATATAAAAGTCAATTGTTTTGTTATCATTTAATGCAGAAGTAGAATGAATTTAATTTGAATATAATATGAAATTCAATTATAATGAGAAGAAATGATAATATTTATGATATGGAGGCATTAATTTGTTTTTAGAAGAACGTCATAGAAATATATTAGAATTATTAAATAAAGATGGAAAAGTATTCGTTAAAGATTTGAGTAAAAAATTTAATGTTTGTGAAAGTATGATAAGAAAAGACCTTAATGTACTTGAAAAACAAAATTTATTAAAACGAACTTATGGTGGTGCTATATCTGTCCGTCACACAATAATAAATAAGGATAGTTTAATAATGCGGATAAATAAGGAGTCAGATTCAAAAAGAATTATAGCTGAAAAGGCTGTGGAGAAAATAATAGAAGGTGATACTGTTTTTTTAGATGCTTCAAGCACATCATATAAAATAGCAGAATTATTAATAGAAAAAAATATGAATATTACTATTATTACTAATATGCTTGAAATTTCGTCACTTGTTCAAGTTGAAACAAAGATTCAGTTTATTTTTATTGGAGGAGATTTTAATATATTTTGCGGTGGAAGTGTAGGCTCATATGCAATTAATATGATAAAAATGTACAGATGTACTAAAGCTTTTATTGGATGCACAGGAATTAATTTAAATGATGGAGGAGTTAGTGTTACTGTTTCAGAAGATGCAGCTACAAAAGAAGAAATAATGAAAATATCACAAAAAGTTTATCTTATTGCATCTAATAGTAAGTTTGATATGGATGGAACATTTAATTTTGCTAATATTTCAGAATTTCAAGGAATATTTACTGAGTGCAGACCAGATGAATTTATAGTAAATAAATTAGAACAATATAGTGTGGATATTATTTAACTAAAAAATGAATATTATAGATAAATACTATAAACAGTAATAAATAAAATTCAAATTAAAAAACTCAAAATACTTAAAAAATAATATAATTATAATATAGAAGTTAAAAGGAGAATAAAATGAAAAAAGTTGCATTTGTATGTGTACATAATTCATGCAGATCACAAATGGCAGAAGCATTGGGAAAAATATTTGGAAAAGATATTTTTGAGAGCTATTCAGCAGGAACTGAGGTAAAGCAGCAGATAAATTCAGATGCAGTAAATATTATTAAGGAATTATATGATGTAGACATGAGCTTAAATCAGAAATCAAAATTATTGGAACATATTCCACAAGCAGATATTGTTATAAAAATGGGATGTAATGTTGTGTGTCCTCATGTTAAAGCAACATATATTGAAGACTGGGGGCTGGATGATCCTACAGGAAAAGGAAAAGATGAATTTATAAAAACTGCAAAAACAATTGAAGAAAAGGTAAAGAATTTAGCATTAAGAATTCAAACTGGAGAATTTGATGAAAAATAATGATTTAACTAAAGACAGTGTTTTTAAGGTTCTAATTTGTCTGGCTCTTCCAATAATGGGGAGTTCTTTATTGCAGTTTACTTATAATATTGTAGATATGTTTTTTGTTGGACGGCTTGGAAGCAATAGTGTTGCAAGTATTGGAGCGTGTAGTTTTTATATAGGCCTTGGACATTCAATAAATGCTGCAGCTGTAATAGGATGTGGAATAAAAACATCACATGCTTTAGGTGAAAAAAATAAACATAAGGTAAAGGAATATATTAATAGTGGATTATTTTTAAATTTAATACTTGCAGTTGTGTATGGATTTATTCTTATAGCATTTGGCAAAAATATAATTGCATTTTTAAAAATGAATAATAAGACTGTTGAAAGTGAAGCATATATTTATTTGGTTATAAATGCATTTGTATTGTTTTTTAATTTTTTTAATTCTATGTACATTAGAATATTAAGCAGTTATGGTAATAACAGCTTTTCATTTAAAATAAGTTTTATTGGAGTAATAATAAATATATTGTTAGATCCATTATTTATCTACACTTTTAATATGGGAGTGAAAGGTGCGGGAATAGCAACATTAATAGCTAACATAGCAATGTTTATTTTATTTTTAGTAAGAGCAAAAGAAATCATAAGCTATGATTTTAAAACAAAAATAAGATTTAATATAATTAAAGAAATAATTATACTGGGAATACCTAATTCAGCACAAAGAATATTATTTACTTTTATAAATATTTATTTGGCACGTATAATTGCACAATATGGAAGTAATGCAATTGCAGCACAAAAAATAGGTCTGCAGATAGAAGCTGTTACTTATATGGTTATTGGAGGATTATATGGTGCAGTATCTTCATTTACAGGACAAAATTTTGGTGCTAAGAAATATACAAGAATAAAAAAGGGATACAGTATGTCAATAGTTATTGGAATTATATATAGCGGAATAATGACCCTGGTATTTATATTCTTAAATAAAGATATAGTAAAACTTTTTATTAATGAAGAAGCTACATTATTGATAGGTGCAGAATATTTAAGGATAATTGCTTTTTCAGAAGTTTTTAGTGCTGTTGAAATGGTATCAAATGGTTTCTTTACAGGAATAGGAAAGCCTTTTATATCATCGATTATAAGTATAATTTTTACAGCCATAAGAATTCCATTTGCTTTAATATTTATGAACTATTATGGGTTAAATGGAGTATGGATCAGCATATCATTATCAAGTATACTAAAAGGAATAACAGCATATTTTATGTATTTAATAGAGAAACCTAAACTAGTTTTAAAGAAGGATGAAGTGTATGTTAAATAAACTTAAGAAATTATTTAGTGCAGGAGAGCTGCTAAATGGAAATTATGGAATAGAAAGAGAAACCTTAAGAGTTAATAATAAAGGTCTTTTAGCTCAAAGCAGGCATCCAGAAGTTTTTGGTGATAAAAATGAAAACCAATATATAACTACTGATTTTTCAGAAAGTCAGGTTGAAGTTATTACTCCAGTCTTTGATACTGTTGAAGAGGTATATAATTTTTCAAATGTATTATATGACATTACCTGTGG
>CAZPRO010000184.1:0-4774 GCA_964588775.1 uncultured Clostridium sp. | reverse complement strand
GTTCCGCGATAGCTCAATGGTGGAGCACTCGGCTGTTAACCGATAGGTTGGAGGTTCGAGTCCTCTTCGCGGAGCCATTTTTTTATATTCTTTTAAGAATAGCTTGACATATAAAAGTGACTTGATAAAATGGTTTATATAATTTAATATGCATGATGATAAAAGAAGAGTAATTTTAATTTGATTTTTAGAGAGATGATGTTTGGTGGAAATCATTAGTCGGTTAAAGTGAATGGAGCTTTTTAGTGCTGTGTGATAGAAAGCTGGGCTAAAGCCAAGAAGGGTGGAACCGCGGAATTGTATTTCGTCCCTTTATGGTTTTGGTTTTTTTATTTTATAAAATATTATTTGGAGGGATAAAAATGGCAGTAGAAAAGACAATGGATAAAATTGTTGCACTTTGCAAAAACAGAGGATTTGTATTCCCTGGGTCAGATATATATGGAGGATTAGCTAACTCATGGGATTATGGTCCATTAGGAGTTGAATTCAAAAATAATGTAAAAAAGGCTTGGTGGAAGAAGTTTGTTCAAGAAAGTCCTTATAATGTAGGATTAGATTCTGCAATATTAATGAATAGAGAAGTATGGGTAGCTTCAGGACATGTAGGTGGTTTCTCTGATCCATTAATGGATTGTAAGGAATGTAAAGCTAGATTCAGAGCCGATAAACTAATAGAAGACCATATGACTGAAAATGGTGCAGAAGTAGCAAATGCAGATGGCTGGACAAATGAAGAATTAAAAGATTACATAGATAAAAATAATATAGCATGTCCTAAATGTGGAGAACATAACTTTACAGATATAAGAAAATTCAATCTTATGTTTAAGACATTCCAAGGTGTTACTGAAGATGCTAAATCAGAAATATATTTAAGACCTGAAACAGCTCAAGGTATATTTGTTAATTTTAAAGCGGTACAAAGAACTTCAAGAAAGAAAGTTCCTTTTGGTATTGCACAAATAGGTAAATCATTCAGAAATGAAATAACTCCAGGAAATTTCATATTCAGAATAAGAGAATTTGAACAAATGGAATTAGAATTTTTCTGTAAGCCAGGAACTGATTTAGAATGGCATAAGTACTGGAAAGATTATTGCTGGAATTTCTTGTTAAGCTTAAATGTTAATGCTGATAATTTAAGAATGAGAGATCATGGAGAAGAAGAACTATCATTCTATTCAAATGCTACATCTGATATAGAATATTTATTCCCATTTGGATGGGGTGAATTATGGGGCATAGCAGACAGAACTGATTATGATTTGACAAAACATCAGGAACATTCTGGTCAGGATTTAAGCTACCTAGATCAAACAACTAATGAAAAGTATATACCATATGTTATAGAGCCATCATTAGGTGCTGATAGAGTTGCTTTAGCATTCTTGATAGAAGCATATGATGAAGAAGAATTAGAAGGTGGAGATGTAAGAACAGTTATGCATTTACATCCAGCTTTAGCTCCTTTCAAGGCTGCTATATTACCACTTTCAAAGAAATTGTCAGATAAGGCATTAGAAGTATACAACCAATTAAGCAAGAAGTTCAATGTTGATTTTGATGAAACTGGAAGCATAGGTAAGAGATATAGAAGACAAGATGAAATAGGTACTCCATATTGCATTACTTTTGATTTTGACACATTAGAAGATGATGCAGTTACTATAAGAGATAGAGATTCTATGACTCAAGAAAGAATAAAAATAAGTGAATTAGAAGAATACATTCAAAAAAGTTTAGAATTTTAGCTGATGATAAGAGTTGTTTCAAGATTATTAGAGGTTTGAAACAACTCTTTATTATTGCATAATTAAGATATATAGAATAAGTTATTTCAAAATGATATAATTCTAAATAAGTAAAAAATCATATAGATATGCTAATTTTGGAGGCGTTTATTAATGAAAAAGGATTTTAATGAATTTAAAAGCTTTATTAAAGGGAAAAATACTGCTGTTGTAGGAATAGGAGTAAGTAACATACCTTTAATAAATTTTTTGCTAAAATTAGGAGCACAGGTGACTGCATTTGATAAAAAGAGTAAAAAAGATTTAGGAGAAATAGCAGAAGAGTTTGAATCAAAAGGCGTAGGGCTTCAATTAGGAGAGAAATACTTGGAAGCATTGACTGGTTTTGATGTTGTATTTAAAACTCCATCAATGAGAATTGATAGTGATGCATTAGTGAAAATGAAACATGAAGGTGCATATATTACATCTGAAATGGAGGAATTCGTTAGATATACAAAGGGGAAGATATATGCTGTTACAGGAAGTGATGGGAAAACAACAACAACTACTATTATTTCTAAATTGTTAGAAAAGCAAGGGTATAAAACATGGGTTGGTGGAAATATTGGAAATCCTTTATTTTCTCATATAGAAGAAATAAAAGAAGATGATAGGGTTGTTTTAGAACTTTCAAGTTTTCAGCTTATGACTATGAAGCAGGAAATAGATGTAGCAGTTTGTACAAATATGGCTCCAAATCATTTGGATATGCATAAAGATATGCAGGAATATATAGATTCTAAGAAAAATATATTTTTATATCAACAATCAAATGATGTGCTTGTAGTTAACAGAGAAAATGAAATTACTTATTCTTTTGAAAAAGAAGCTAAAGGTCACATTAAAGAATTCAGTTCAAAAAGAGTGTTGGAAAATGGAGCATATTTTAAAGATGGAATACTTTATTTAAAAGATAAGAAAGTATGTGATAAAGATGATATTGTAATAAAGGGAATGCACAATGTAGAAAATTATCTGGCTGCATTTTTGGCAACAGAAGAAGATGTTAGCATAGAAGTTATGAAAAAAGTTGCTGAAAGTTTTGCAGGAGTAGAACACAGATGTGAGCTGGTACGAGAATTGGATGGTGTTAAATATTATAATGATTCCATTGCATCAAGTCCTACAAGAACTTTAGCAGGGCTTAGAGCATTTGATGAAAAAGTTATTCTTATAGCTGGAGGATATGATAAGCATATACCATTTGAACCACTGGCTTATGAGGGATATCCCTATATAAAACATTTAATATTAGTAGGAGATACTAGAGATAAGATAAAAACAGCCTTTGATAAATTAGAAGAAGAAAAAGGAATAAAAATAAATATAACTATAGTTGATACTTTTGAAAAAAGCATTTTAGCTGCAAAAAACATTGCTCAAAAGGGTGATATAGTTACATTATCACCAGCATGTGCATCTTTTGATTTGTTCCCTAATTTTATGGTAAGGGGTAATAAATTTAAAGATATAGTAAAATCACTATAAACAAATGACCTGCATTACAACTTAATGCAGGTCATTTGTTTTTAAGAATCCATTTGGGCAAATCGTATATTATTAACATTTATTGAAGGTTCATAAAATATTCCTTTATTAGTAGCAAAATATCTATTTATGTTAGTGTCTATAACCTTTGAATATTTTACTGTATTTTCACCTAAATCTAAATCTAGTTTATAAAGACAGTTAAAATCATCTTCGTTTATAAAATAAATAGAGCCATTTACATTTTGTATGGAAGAACCATTCATTATACATAATCTTTTACATTCAAAATTGGAAGGATTAAAAACATATAGATTATTCTTATCAGATGAATTGAAAAAGACTAACTGCTTATCATAAGTTGTAAAAGTATTAGCTGTATAGTCAGTAAGTTTTTGTCTGTTAGAACCATCACTATTTACAGAATAAATTTTTGAATTATCACTTAGATTTTGATATACAATTATATCATTATTTATTATAAAGTTTCCCACAGTATCAGAAACTATTTGAGTAGTTTTATTTGTTGATGGTTCATATACACATAAGTTGTTAGATGAATCTTTATTTGTATAAAATAATTTGTTTTTATACAAAGTCAAATTTTGAACAGCATGATTGTTAATTTGGGTTAACGTTTTATCAGAAATATCTATTGAATATAAATTGTTGCCTTTAGAATCATTAGAAAAATATAAAGTGTTTTTAGTAAGCACTATATTTGTTGAAGAATAATCAATAAAACTGGTTACAAGATCTGATTTCAATATTTCGGGTTTTAATGGTTCTGGTATAATAGATATTCTATTATTTTCTTCTGGATTAGCAAAAATTAAATTATCCTTATCAAAAATAAAAGGTGAATAATAGACAAGATCATCAGCAAATTTTATGCTATTATCTTTACTTTTTTCTGAATTACTAACTGAAGAACTTAGCGAATTTTTGTTGATTGAATTATTTGATGTATTGTTTTGATTGCCACAGCCTATTAAGACAAACAGACTTATTGGTAAAATAAATCCCAAAATTTTTTTGTTCATAATTTAAAATCTCCTTAATATGCAAGTAAAATAGTAGATTAACATAAATAATTATCGTCATAGATATTAAAATTCTTAACATTTGCTTAGTAATATATATTATACAATAATTATGTGGCATAAATATAAGGCTGGATGATTGCATAAACGTTTCCTGGAGTGTCTATATGCAAAAATTAAAGTAAAGGAAAGAATAATAATAAAAAACGCAAAAAATGTTATAGAAACATAGATTTATAATAATTTATTGAAAAAAGAAACATGTTAATATAATATTCGTTGTTGCGATGTGTAACACAAAATGGTAACAGAAATTAATCTTTAATGTTAAAAAAGTGTTGACAATAAAGAATGATGATGTTATTATAATAAAGCAGTCTGTATGAGACTGGTGATCTTTGAAAATTGAACAGAATATAATAAACAATTAGTAAACCAGCAATTCTT
>CAZPRO010000183.1:0-4786 GCA_964588775.1 uncultured Clostridium sp. | reverse complement strand
TAAGGAACCTGCTGCTCCAGGAGCACCAGGAATGGGAATGGATGGAATGTACTAAGATTTTTAGAACTATCGCATTTGCGATAGTTCTTTTTTTAGGTATCCATGATATTGTTGTACTAAGTTGAATAAAAGTTTATATAACAGGATTAATGGTGTTAAAAAAATCAGTTTATATTTTTAAAAGAAGATTAACTTAGAAACATACAAAGAAAATTTTTTGATTATTGGGCAATGATGTATATTATTTTTTTATATGGTCAATATTTTAGATAATACTTTTCCTACAATTAGATATAGATTACATTATGAAAGGAGAAAGATTATGGAACAAAAATATAGCCATATAAAATATAAAAGGTCAGCAAAGAAAAAAGGCTTTACTCTTATTGAAATGTTAGCAGTAATATCTATAATTCTTATTTTATCAAGTGTAATGTTTCCTAAGGTAACAGGATACATAAATAAGGCAAAAAAGCTTAAAGTTATTGATCAGTGTAGAAAAATTGCTATGGCAGTAGAGGCGTATAATTTTGATAATTGTGAAATTGAAAAGGATTCTAATATAAGATCTTTATTAAGTAAATCTGGGGTTGAGGAGTATTTAAAGGTTGAAGATTTAGAAAATATAAATATTGATGCTACAACAATTCAAAATTGTTATGATATTATTAATGGAGAATTTTTTAATTTGAAAGAAAATGATGGAGTTATGATGTTGGATAGCGAAACTATTGGAAAGGTAAAAGATTTAGAAGGTGCAATAAAAGAAGAGTAAAAAATTACAATAATATTAAACAAATTTATAAAAGAAAGGCAGTAATATATAAAATTCAATCACTATGTAGTAAAAAGAAGTAACATTAATTAAGTTATTATGTGCAAAAAATCAGGAAAAAATGCAATTTTAATTTCAAATTTGTTGACTTTATATTTTACATACATTATAATATGTTTAATTCAAGAATTAATGAAGGGTATTAACTCGTATATACCTTGAATAAGGCAGGGTGTATCTACCGGAAACCGTAAAATTCCGACTATGAGTGATATTATTATATTTTGATTTTAGGATTATATCAGTATATTAACATCACTATAGGAGTTAATATGCTTTTTTTTATACATAAAATTACCTTTAAAAATGCAATAAAAAAATCATAAAAATATATAAATGCAACAAATAATTCAAAACTTAGGAGGATGAAAAATGGCAAAAATAATAAAAACAGGCTACACATTTGATGACTTATTATTAGTACCTAACAAATCTGAAATATTACCAAGAGAGGTTACTACAAAGACTCATTTAACTAAAACTATAGAATTAAATATTCCATTAATGAGTGCAGGTATGGATACTGTTACTGAATCAAAAATGGCTATTGCAATGGCTAGAGAAGGTGGAATAGGCATAATTCATAAGAATATGACCATAGAAGAGCAGGCAAGAGAAGTTGATAGAGTAAAAAGACAGGAAAATGGCGTAATAACTGATCCTATATATCTTTCAGCTGAGCATACATTGCAGGATGCTGAAAATTTAATGGGGAGATATAGAATTTCAGGTGTTCCAATAACTGATGAAAATAGAAAATTAGTTGGAATAGTTACAAATAGAGATATGATATTTGAAACAGATTATAGTAAAAAGATATCTGAAGTTATGACTAAAGATAACTTAATAACAGCTTCAGAAAATACAACTGTTGAAGAAGCTAAAGAAATATTAAAGAAATATAAAATTGAAAAGCTGCCTTTAGTTGATGAAGATGGATGCTTAAAAGGTCTTATTACTATGAAAGATATAGAAAAAGTTAAAAAGTTTCCAAACGCAGCAAAAGACAGCAGAGGAAGATTACTTTGTGGTGCTGGAGTTGGTGTTACAGGAAATATGATGGAAAGAATTGATGCCTTAGTAAAAGCTAATGTTGATGTAATAGTTCTTGATACTGCTCATGGACATTCTAAAGGTGTATTAGATTCAGTAGCAAAAATAAAAAAAGCTTATCCAAATTTACAGATAATAGCTGGTAATGTTGCTACTGCTGAAGCTACAGAAGATTTAATAAAAGCAGGTGCTGATTGTGTTAAGGTTGGTATAGGACCTGGTTCAATTTGTACTACAAGAGTAGTTGCTGGTGTAGGTGTTCCTCAATTAACAGCAGTTATGGATTGTGCAGAAGTTGGTAGAAAGTATGGAGTACCTGTTATAGCAGATGGCGGACTTAAATATTCTGGAGATATAGTTAAAGCATTAGCTGCTGGTGCATCAGTTGCCATGATGGGATCACTATTTGCAGGATGTGAAGAAGCTCCTGGTGAACTTGAAATATATCAAGGAAGAAGTTATAAGGTATACAGAGGAATGGGGTCTTTAGCTGCCATGGAAAATGGTTCTAAAGATAGATATTTCCAAGAAGGTAATAAGAAGTTAGTTCCAGAAGGTGTTGAAGGTAGAGTTGCATTTAAAGGATATGTTGCAGATACAATATTCCAAATTATGGGCGGTATTAAATCAGGAATGGGTTATTTAGGATCAAAAGATTTAGATACTTTATATGAAACTGCAACATTTGTTGTTCAAACAGCTGCTGGATTTAGAGAAAGTCATCCTCACGACATTAATATTACTAAAGAAGCTCCAAACTATAGTGTGCAGCAATAGTATAAATAAAATTATTTATACATAAACATATGTAAGAAATCCCTATGAATAATGGGATTTCTTGCTTTATATAGAAAAGTGATGAAAACCGAATGAAAAGGAAAATTATAACTAAAAAATTCGTATTTTGTATTGATAAAATATGATATTTAGTTGATAATACAATTAGAAGATTTTTTTTAGGAGGAAACCATGAATAAAGAAATTGTTTTAGTTATTGATTTTGGTGGACAATACAATCAATTAATAGCAAGAAGAGTAAGAGAATGTAATGTATATTGTGAAGTTCATCCTCACACTTTAAGTGTTGAAAAAATAAAAGAAATGAATCCAAAGGGAATTATTTTTACAGGAGGCCCTAATAGTGTATATGCTTCAGATTCTCCACTTTGTGATAAAGAATTATTTAACATAGGAGTACCAATATTAGGAATATGCTATGGTTCTCAGCTTATGGCATATATGCTTGGTGGTAAGGTTGCAACTGCACCAGTAAGTGAATATGGAAAAACAGAAGTGAAAGTAAATAATTCAGTTAAGATATTTAAAAATGTTAGTGAGTCTACAATCTGTTGGATGAGTCACACAGATTACATAGAAAAGGCACCAGAGGGATTTAAAGTTACAGCAGAAACACCTGTATGTCCTGTTGCTGCTATGGAAAATGAAGAAAAGAATTTATATGCAGTTCAATTTCATCCAGAAGTTATGCACACAGAAGAAGGAATGAAGATGATTTCTAATTTTGTGCTTAACATATGTAATTGTAAAGCAGATTGGAAAATGGATTCATTTGTTGAAAAAACAATAAAGGAAATTCGTGAAAAAGTTGGAGATGGTAAAGTATTATGTGCTTTATCAGGAGGTGTTGATTCATCTGTTGCAGCAGTACTTTTATCAAAGGCAGTTGGAAATCAATTAACCTGTGTATTTGTTGACCATGGTTTGCTACGTAAAAATGAAGGAGATGAAGTTGAAGCTGTATTTGGGCCAGAAGGATCATATGACTTAAACTTTATTCGCATAAATGCTCAGGAAAGATTCTACAAAAAACTTGAAGGTGTTACAGAACCTGAAAAGAAGAGAAAGATAATCGGAGAAGAATTTATAAGAGTATTTGAAGAAGAAGCTAAAAAGATTGGAGCTGTTGATTATTTAGTACAAGGAACAATTTATCCAGATGTAATTGAAAGTGGACTTGGTAAATCAGCAGTAATAAAATCACATCATAATGTTGGAGGACTTCCTGACTGTGTTGATTTTAAAGAAATAATTGAACCACTTAGATTATTATTTAAAGATGAAGTTCGTAAAGCTGGTCTTGAACTTGGACTTCCTGAATATTTAGTATACAGACAACCATTTCCAGGTCCAGGTCTTGGAATAAGAATAATTGGAGATGTTACTGCTGAAAAGGTAAGAATAGTTCAGGAAGCTGATGCAATTTATAGAGAAGAAATTGCTAATGCAGGATGGGATAAGAAGATAAATCAATATTTTGCAGCACTTACTAACATGCGTTCAGTTGGAGTTATGGGTGATGAAAGAACTTATGATTATGCAATTGCACTTAGAGCAGTTACAACAAGTGATTTCATGACAGCAGAATCAGCTGATCTTCCATGGGAGATTCTTGGGAAGGTAACAACTAGAATAGTAAATGAAGTAAAAGGTGTTAACCGTGTAATGTATGACTGCACAGGTAAACCACCAGCTACAATTGAGTTTGAATAAAAATTATATCCTCAGGCACACCAGAATATCCTCAAAAGGCACTTTGGCGTATTCTGAGCCTGTGGAAAAAATAGAATAAAAACCAGAAAAAATCCCCAAAAGAAATCTCAACAAATATGAAGGTGTTTGTCATACCTTTAATAAGCTTCAGTATCTGTATGCTGACTTATTATCGGAATCAGAGGATGTAAAATCATTTCAAGTAAATGTTCTACTTGAAGGGCTTGATGTTAGTTGAAACTACTGGATATCTCATGGTATATCTGACTGGGGCATTGTAGTTGATAAGGAAGAAGGTTATTAATGTATAATTCAGAATTTTGTGAAGTAATTTATTTAGAAAGAGAAAATGTAGTATTTTTAACATGGAAAAAATTTTGTTGTCTT
>CAZPRO010000182.1:3203-4787 GCA_964588775.1 uncultured Clostridium sp. | reverse complement strand
CTTAATTAAATTATGATTTACAGGATAAAAAAGAAGCTATCACAAATTAATGCAACAACTCCCTAATAAATTCATTGAATTTATATTTCCTTAAATTTTATATTTACCATTTCTTTAATAACTTCCACACATTTTTCTCTTCCCAGCTCATCGCTATTTAACACTACATCATAATTTAATGGATTAGTCCAATTCATTCCTCCTGAATAGTAATTATAATATTTTGAACGATATTTATCCGTATCACGCACAAGCTGCTCAGCACGTTCTTTTGTAACATGCATTTTTTCCATAATAGATTCTGTACAAGTATCAAATGGTGCACAAATATAAACTTTAATAACATTTTTATAATCTTTTAAAATATAATCAGCACATTTACCTATAATAATACAGCTTTCAGTCTTTGCAAGACTTTTTATTATTTCTGCCTGAAAATTGAATAGATTATTATCAGATATAAAACGTTTCTCTTGTGGCTCTATAACTAATGAATGAGGTAATTTTCTCAAAAAATTAGCAACATATCTGCTCCTTAACTTTTCATCTGTTTCAACAAACAGACTTTCATCTATTCCACTTTTATCTGAAGCCATTGTAATAATTTCTCTATCATAGCATGGAATATTTAATTCTTCTGATAATCTTAATCCAATATGTTTACCACCACTACCAAATCCTCTTGCAATTGTAATTACATAATTTTGCATAATGTAACCTCCTGTCATAATTCTTTTATTAATTTTTAATGCCCTATTTTTCAAGTGATTTTAAATATTCTTCTGCCTCATCAAGGTCATCTTCTGAAAAAACTTTAAAGCCAGCATTTCTTAAATATTCTACAGCTAATCCCTGTCCTGGAACCTTTGTGTCTGTAAAAGTTCCATCATAAATGAACTTACTTCCACAAGAAGGACTGTCCTGTTTCATTATACAAAATGCAACATCATTTTCCTTTGCTCTTCTCAAGGCTTCTTCAGCACCTTTTGTATATTCTTCTGTTACATCTTGTCCTGTCTGTGCCATAACTTTTGTTTCACCAATACGCTGGGAATCCGGTCTTGGAGTTGGCAATCCTCCAAATACTTCAGGACATACTGGAATCAACCTTCCTTCTTCCTTCCATTTTATAAATCTTGGATCTTTTTCAGAAACATCTCCTGCATCATAACGAACAATCTCTCCACCATAAAGACATTTGCTGACTAATATCTTTTTCATAAAAATACCCCCATTATTTTTATAACCCCGACATTATTTATAAAATCCCGAGGTTATAATTAATTTATTTGTATATTATTTTAATTAATCATTATCCGCTTTTAATACTGCATTAAGCATAACTGTTGCACCTTCTGTGCAATGTTCTGGATATGAATATTCTGGTTCGCAATGAGATAATCCATCTTTTGACTGTACAAAAATCATAGTTGTTGGAAGCATATAAGATGCAAACTGAGCATCATGTCCAGCTCCTGAATGAATATATTGATGAGATACTCCAAGTTCTTCTGCAGATTCTTTTACATAACCAACCAACTTTTTATCCCAATAAACAGTATCTCTATTCCATGCCTTTTCAAC
>CAZPRO010000182.1:0-3103 GCA_964588775.1 uncultured Clostridium sp. | reverse complement strand
GGCATTGGGAAAGTTCCAGCATGAGTAGTCTGACCATAAAATTTTAATCTATAGTTGAACATACCCAATACACAATCAACAACTCCTATATCATTTCCTGCATCTTCAAGAATTGGTCCCTGTTCAATGTGTGTTTCAAACATATATTGATATTTATCTGGTGATAATCTGTATTTTTTATCACCCTTAAATCCTGATTTTTCAAGAACTTCTCCAAAAGTAGTCTTGTTATCTAAAATACTCTTAGAATTCATCATATCCTCATATTTAAATCCAGTTTTTATATCATCAGGTAAATAATCATAGCATACAATTCCTGAACACATCATTGCTGGTGGATACAAAGATCCTTCTTCATTTGTCCATATCATAGCTGTTAATGGATGCTTATGAGGTATCTTTTGATCTACTACTGATTCAAGTACTTCCATTGCAGACAGAACCCCAAGTATTCCATCATAGTTTCCACCATTTTTAACAGAATCCACATGTGATGCCATTACAATTCTCTTTGCATCAGGATCAGATCCTGGAATTGTAGCATACATATTTCCCACATCATCAACTTCAATTTCTGCTCCAATTGCCTCCATTCTCTTTTTATATTCATTTCTGGCCATTACTGCTGCTTCTGAAAGTGAATATCTTGTTATTCCACCATGTCCAGCATCTCCAAATTGAGAAAAAGTCTTTATTTTATCTTTCATTCTTTCTAAATCACATTTATACATTTAAAACACCATCTTTTCTATATTTTAATTTTTTTTCTTAACTCTTGTACCTGCTGTAATTGAACCAGTAGGGCATACTAACCTGCATAGCTGACATCCAACACACTTGTTGGCATCCATCATAGGTTGTCCTGTTTTCTCATCAATCTTTAATGCCTGATGTCCTCCATCATAGCATGATATGTAGCATCTTCCACATCCAATACATGTATTACGATTAAACTTAGGATATTCTATAGTACTACGATTTAATTCTGTAGTTGAAACTATTCCCTGTAATCCCTTTCCTACCATTTCATCTATTGAAGAAAATCCTTCAGCATTCATATAATCTTTTAATCCTTCAATCATATCTTCAATTATACGGTAACCATACTGCATTACTGCTGTGGTAACCTGAACTGTTTCACATCCTAATGCTATAAATTCTGCAGCATCTTTCCATGTTTCAATACCACCCATACCGCTTATTGGTATATCCTTTAATTCATTATTTGTTTTCATATCATGAATAAAACGTAATGCAATTGGTTTTACCGCTTTTCCAGAATATCCACCAACAGAAGATTTTCCTTGAACATTAGGTGCTGTTGTAAAATTATTATATAAATCAACATTCATAACACTTTTTATTGTATTAATAGCTGCAATTCCATCAGCTCCTGCCTTAACAGCTGCTATGGCAGGTATCTCCATATTAGTAATATTTGGAGTCATCTTTGCTAATATTGGAAGTTTGCTTCCTTTTCTTGTAGCTTTAGTATATCTTGCAACAAGCTCTGGATCTGTACCAACATCACTTCCCATTCCTTCTTTTGTCATATTAGGACATGAAAAATTTAGTTCTAATATATCAGCTCCAGCTTCCTCCATCTTTTGTGCAAGATAAGTCCACTCTTGTTCATTTTCTCCCATTATTGATGCAATAATAATTTTAGTTGGATAATTCTTCTTTAATTTCTTTAAGAATTCAATATTTTCTTCTAAAGTATGGTCTGAAATTTGTTCTATATTTTTAAACCCAACAAAGGGATTACTTTCTTTTTCAAGACTTGCAAATCTTGGTGAAACTTCTTTAGGAATAAATTTTCCAATTGTTTTGAAAGCAACACCAGCCCATCCCATATCAAATGCTTTTGCTACCATTTCATAATTACTTCCGACAACAGAAGATGATAAAAAGAATGGATTCTCACAATGAACTCCGCAGAAATCAACAGAAAGATCTGCTTTTGTTTTTGAATTATCTTTTTCTTCTAAATTTTTTCCCTCTGAAAACATAGTATCTGCTTTTGTAAAAATTTCTTTTATATTAACTGGTCCATCAATTTTACTCCTTCTGCATTCATTCATGCATGGAGCATCACAATCTATACACTCACTGCCAGTTCCTATCTTTTTTAATGCTCCAGTGTAATT
Source organism: uncultured Clostridium sp. (assembly GCA_964588775.1). Taxonomy (GTDB): domain Bacteria; phylum Bacillota; class Clostridia; order Clostridiales; family Clostridiaceae; genus Clostridium. Next base: position 953 of record CAZPRO010000182.1, on the reverse strand, counting down.
TTCAAAACGTAATGAACGTATAACATCTGATACATTAATGTTCTTTTTACAAGCCTTACTACAGGGAGCATCGTGACATAGAAGACACCTTCCTGTCTCGCTTTTTATAATCATTTCTTCATATGCCATTTAAACCGCCTCCTAATTATTAATCATTTTTTAATGCTAATTACTTAAAATTATCTAGCTTCTCTCTTAACAAATTTACCAACACCAGGCTTACCTACATATTCTCCATCATCATATACAAGCTGGCCTCTCAAATATGTTTGTACTGGATATCCATGAAGTTTCTTACCTTCCCATATTGTATGATCATAATCTGAATGCATATTATCAACACTTATTGTAAAGTCTTTGTCTTTATCATAAATAACAATATCTGCATCCTTACCAACTGCAATGGCACCTTTATCTTTACATCCGAAAATCTTAGCTACATTTGTTGAACAAACTTCAACAACTTTTTCAAAAGAAATTTTTCCTGAATTTGCAGCATCAAGCATGTATGGATAAAGATTTTCTACCCCTGCACATCCATTAGGTATCTTTGTAAAATCATCTTTTCCCCAGTCCTTTTCATAACTTTGGAATGGACAATGGTCAGTTGCAACAGTATCAATAAAGCCTGCTTTTAATGCAGTCCATAATGCATCCTGACTTTCTTGACCCTTCATTGGTGGAGAACATACAAAGTTACGTCCATCTTTTCTCTTATATACATCACAAGTAAATTCTAAATATTGTGGACAAGTCTCAACATATACTTCATTTCCTTCCTCTTTAGCTTTAATGCAAGCTTCAAGGCCTTCTTTATCAGCCATATGTACAAGATATACAGGTGTATTTAAGTGAGTTGCCCAGTGAACTACTCTCTTGTCCGCTTCAGCCTCTACAAATTCTGGTCTGCTCATATAATGATACCAGGCAGAAGTTTTTCCTTCTTTTAAATA
>CAZPRO010000181.1:0-4794 GCA_964588775.1 uncultured Clostridium sp. | reverse complement strand
GATGAATTATTAAGGATATATGTAAAATTTCATGAAGAAGCAGAAAAAGATCCATCTCTTGAAGATGAAGCAAGAGCTAATTTTAAGGCATTAGAAGATGGAGAGAAAGAAGTTACTGCTTTATGGAAAAGATTTAGAGATTTAAGTTTAAAAGAATTTGAAAGAGTATATGATATATTAGGAGTAAAATTTGATTCTTTAAATGGTGAAGCATTTTATAATGATAAAATGGCTGATGTAGTTGAAGAATTAAAGGAAAAAAATCTTCTTGTTGAGAGTAATGGTGCACAAGTTGTAATGCTTGAGGATTACAATATGCCTCCATGTATAGTTTTAAAGGCTGATGGAGCATCAATATATGCAACTCGTGATTTAGCAGCTGCAATGTATAGAAAGAAAACATATGATTTTTATAAATGTGTTTATGTAGTTGGAACTCCACAGGCACTTCATTTTAAGCAGGTATTTAAAGTTCTTGATCTTGCAGGACATGAATGGGCAAAAGATTGTGTTCATGTAGGATTTGGTCTTGTTAAATTTGCTGATAGAAAGCTTTCAACAAGAAATGGGTCAGTAGTTCTTCTTGATGATTTATTAAGAGAAGCAGTTGAAAAAACAATGGAAATAATAAATGAAAAGAATCCTTCCCTTGAAAATAAAGAAGAAGTTGCAAAGAAAATAGGTGTAGGTGCAGTAATATTTACATATCTTAAAAACTCAAGAGAAAAAGACATTGTATTTGACTGGAAAGAAATATTATCCTTTGAGGGTGAAACAGGTCCATATGTTCAATATTCATATGCAAGGGGTAACAGCATCTTAAAGAAGGCAGGAGAAACTGCAGAAGAAGTTGATTATAGTAAATTAAATTCAAAAGAAGAATTTGAGCTTATAAAAACTATAGAAAATTTTAATAAAATAATTACTTTAGCACTTGATAAGTTGGAACCATCAATTTTAACAAGATACGTTATAGAAGTTGCTAAAGGATTTAATAAGTTCTATAATGCCCATTCAGTACTTAACTTAGAAGATGAAGGACTTAAAAATGCAAGATTATCCTTAGTTAAGGCAGCTCTTCAGGTTATTAAGAATGGATTGGCACTGCTTGGTATAGATGTAGTAGAAAAGATGTAATTCTATAGGTTGTGTATAAATTTAGTGTAGTGGTAATTCAATGAAAAATGGTAGAATTGCAGGTAATATATATTTAAGGAAATTTTAATGTTGAAACTTATTGAATATATATTTCACTGCAATTTTATCATTTTCTGCTTTTATAACAATTCTAAATTTTCTAAACATATATAAATTAGAGTTTGTTTAGAAATGGGTAAAGTGCTTAAATGAAATTTGTGATATAATAAGTAATCTAAGAAAGGAAGTGAGTATTTGAAAAGATTGAAAGAAAATAAATACTTTGATTTATTTATACTAGTTATAATAGCAATGGTAGTTTTTAAAGTTGTTGATAATTATAAATACTTTTTTAGTTTTATGAAAAAACTTTATTTAATAATTTCACCTTTTATTATAGCTATTATTTGTGCATATGTACTTAGTCCTCTTGTTAATTTATTTAAGACACGACTAAAGTTTAATAAAATTACAGCCATTTTATGCACATATATATTTTTAGGTATAATTATTTTTTTAATGTTGTTTTTTACAATTCCAAGTCTTATTGACAGTGCAATAAATATGACAAGTCAGGTGCCTGAATATCTTAGTAAGATTCAAAAGTATTCCAATAATATTTATTATAATCAAAACTTAAAGCAGATAATTAATAGTGAAGAAATTTACAATAAAATTGATCATATATTAACAGCCGCAGGAAATCAGGCAGTAGTGTTGCTTCAAAACTCATTATCATCCATTTTATCTTTAACAGGCAATATTGTAAGATATATTTTTGGCTTTTTAATGTCTATTTATGTTCTTATTGAAAAGGAAAAACTGCTATTGAATGCAGAAATACTGCTGTATATGATTTTTAAAGAACGTAATGGAACAATAATAATAAATTTAATTAAAACTTATAATAAAATGATAGGAAGATATATAGGTATTAAGGCATTAGATTCCATAATTATAGGTTTAATAGCTTTTGTTGCATTGTATATTATTAAAATACCCTATGCTGTATGGATAGCCTGTGTTGTAGCAGTTACTAATATGATACCATATTTTGGACCTCTTATTGGTGAGATTTTTGGAGCAGCAATTACATTATTTGTTTCACCTTTTCAAGCTTTGGTGGTTTTTTGTATTCTGCTTTTGATTCAACAGTTTGATGCATGGTATTTAGATCCTAAGCTTATTGGAAAGAAGGTTGGAGTGAGTCCTTTTGCAGTAATATTTGCAGTTATTGTAGGTGGAGGACTTTTTGGACCAGTAGGAATGCTTTTAGCTTCTCCAACTATGGCAACAATAAATATTTATTATAGCCGAATGATAAGCAATTTTAAGAATAAAAATACACAGCTGTTTAAAAAGTAAATTAGAAAAGAGGATTTATTATGGATAATTTTATGGAACTTGTAGAAAGACGTCAAAGCTGCAGACAGTATTTAGATAAGAAAATTGAAAAAGAAAAACTTATAAAATGTATAGAAGCGGCAAGAATTGCCCCTTCAGCCTGTAATAGCCAGCCTTGGCATTTTATTGTGGTAAATAATAGGCAATTGGCAAGACAGGTATCAGATAATATTGCTGATAAGATTATGAATAAATTTACAGTTGATTGTCCTGCTTTTATTATTGCAGTAGAAGAAAAGGGAAATATAACCAGCAGGGCAGGAGAATTGTTAAAAAAACAGGATTTTAGAGCAACAGATGTAGCAATTGCTTGTGAACATATTTGTCTTATGGCTGAGGAACAGGGGCTTGGAACATGTATTTTAGGGTGGTTTAATGAGAAGGGATTGAAAAAAGTTTTAAATATAGCATCAGGCAGAAGAGTTCGTCTTGTTATTGCCATAGGATATGCTGAAAACATGAAAGTTAGAAAAAAAGTACGCAAATCTTTGGAAGAAATATATACTTATTTTGAATAATAATTATTAACATAAAAAAGCATGAGTAAAATTATTTTTTATGTTCCATAATAAATATAACAAAGTATAATAATAGTATATAATAATAGAATTAGTTAATGTGAGGATGTGAAGAATATGGCAAATATAGGTGCATTCTTCGACTTAGATGGTACTTTATACAGAGAAGGACTTATAACAGAAATTTTTAAAAAAATGGTTAAGTATGAGTTGATTAATCCGGAAAGATGGTATAATGATGTAAGACCTGATTATTTAAAATGGGATAAGAGACAAGGCGATTATGATGATTATCTATTAAAAATGATAGGAATATATATGGAATCCATAAAAGGACTTGAAAAATACAGAATGGAGTATATAGCAAAAAAAATTGTAGAACAAAAGGGAGATAGGGTGTATACTTTTACTCGTGACAGAATTAAATGGCATAAAGACAGCGGACATAAATTAATTATAATATCTGGTTCTCCATCTGAAATGGTGTCTGCAATGGCTGAAAAGTATGGATTTACAGACTATATAGGTGCTGATTATGTAGTGGGTGTTGATAATAAGTATACTGGAGAAGTAATACCTATGTGGGACAGTAGAAGCAAGGAAAAGGCCATTAATGATATGTCAGCAAAGTATGACATAGATTTATCTATAAGCTATGCCTATGGTGATACTGCTGGTGATTATACCATGTTTAAAAAAGTTAAAAATCCATACTGTATGAATCCTACAAAAGAGCTGCTTCAAAAGGTAATCAAAGACAGAGAGCTTATAAACAAGATAAACGTAATTGTTGAGAGAAAAGATGTAATATATAATTTGGACATAGAGGATATACAATTCTTATAAGAGGAAAGAGTGGTACTGTGATTATTCGAGAGAACAATATTAAAGTAGATGAATATAATGAAGAATTAATGATAAAGCCTCAATTAAGAGAATATAAACCCGAAGAATTAATTTTTTTTGATTTAGAGCACTATGTATACAAAAAGCCCAAATGCATAGGGGTTTTTGGAGCATGTGAGTATGACAAAAAAAACAGCAGGCTTAAGGTTACCCAATATATGATTGAAGATAAAGATGAAGGCATTGAAATTCTTTATCTTGGCAAAAAATATTTTGAAAAGATGAAAGAAAAAGGTAAAAAGGCTATTGTTACTTTTTCTGGTAATAATGATTTTACTGTTATTAAATATCTATTTAAAGAAAAAGGAATAGAATATAATTTTGAAGAAAATTTTCATTTTATTGACATTCAAAAAGAATATGAAAAGGAAATGGATACCTCAATAGGACTTAAAAATTTAGAAAAGTTATTTGATATTGAGCGTGAAGGAGAGGTAATGAGTGGTGCAAATTTAGCTAAAACTTTTCATAAGGTTATGAAAGATAAAAGCTATTTTAAAAGAATGCCTCAGGAAAAAATAGATAAAATTCTTCAATATAATGAGCAGGATGTAACTAATTTATATGTTATATTTGTAACATGGAAAAAATATATAAACAGAATAAAAAATAGAATTAATGATGTAGATGGTGTTATAGATGATATGGAATGTATAGAAATTGAAAATGAGTAATTTTAAACTTACAGAAAATAACAAAATGGAATACAAATTTAATTGTTCTTAAAGACAGTACTTTATAATGAAAAGCTGCTCTATTTTTATAATAGTAGCAGCTTTTTTGTTCGCCCAGCATGTTTGCTGAGCCGGCAGGCTGCAAGAAGCCTGCA
>CAZPRO010000180.1:2499-4820 GCA_964588775.1 uncultured Clostridium sp. | reverse complement strand
CCTTCTTCTCTTATACCTGTTAATGTATTGTTCATTATATTTTCTTCAAAATCTTTCATAACTTCTTCAGTTACATATGGATTTGGTGCCATAACACCCATTCCACCAGTATTAGGTCCTTTTCCACCATCAAAAATCTGTTTGTGGTCTTTTCCTGAAAGGAAAGGTATTATTGTTTTTCCATCTGTTATTGAAAGAATTGAAGCCTCAACACCTTCTAAAAATTCTTCAATTACAATTGTCTTACCTGCATCTCCAAATTTATCATTAACCATACATGTCTTAACAGCATCCACTGCTTCTTCCTTATCTGCACATATAATAACACCTTTTCCTGCTGCTAATCCATCTGCTTTTACAACTGTTGGGTATGAACATACATCTAAATATTTTATAGCTTCATCAGCATCAGTAAATGTTGCGTATTCTGCAGTTTTTACATTATATTTTTTCATAAAATCCTTAGAAAAACTTTTACTTCCTTCAAGCATTGCACCATTTTGTGCTGGACCAAAAATTCTTAAGCCTGCTTCTTTAAATTCATTAACAATACCTTTAGTTAATGGATCTTCTGGTCCAACAACAGTTAAGTCTATATTTTCTTTTACTGCAAAATCAATAAGTTCACTGATTTCAGTAATATTAACATTTTCACATTTGTTTTCTATTGCAGTTCCGCCATTACCCGGAGCAACAAAGATTTTTTCAACTTTTGGGCTTTGAGCCATTTTCCATGCCATGGCATGTTCTCTTCCGCCGCTGCCTATTAAAAGAAGTTTCATAAATTGTACCTCCAAAATCAAATTATGCCTCTGAAGTTTGTGTCAAGCTTCAGAGGTATTTATTATAGAATGTATTGTGACTTAATATTAATTTTAGTGTTTAAAGTGTCTGTAACCAGAGAATACCATTGCTATTCCATATTTATTACATACATCTATTGACTCCTGATCTCTTATAGAACCACCTGGCTGAATTATTGCCTTTATTCCAGCTTTTGCTGCAAGTTCTGCAACATCACCAAATGGGAAGAATGCATCAGATGCAAGAACTGTTGCTCCTTTTCCTCTCTTTAATGCATCTTCTGTTGGCCATACTCTGTTTACCTGACCTCCGCCTATTCCAACAGCTACTCCATTATTAACTGTTACAATAGCATTTGATTTAACATATTTTACAACTTTCATACCAAAAAGCAAATCTTTCATTTCTTCATCAGTTGGTTTCTTTTCTGTTACATATTTTATTTCATCAATAAGCTTTTTATCTTCTTCCTGAACAAGCATAGCTCCATCAACTGTAACCATTGATCTTTGTGCCTGCGGAGTCTTATTAAATTTAAGAACTCTTAAATTCTTTTTAGTTTTTAATACTTCTAAAGCATCATCATCATAATCTGGTGCAGCTATAACTTCTAAGAAAATCTTAACCATTTCTTCTGCTGTTTTCTTATCAACTTTTCTATTAAAACCAACAATTCCACCAAAGATTGATGTTGGATCAACTTCATAAGCTTTCATATATGCTTCATATATGCTTTCACCTGTAGCAACACCACATGGTGTATTGTGTTTAAGTGCACAGCATGTTGGTTCTTCAAATTCATTTGCACATTTCCAAGCTATATCAACATCTTTAAAGTTATTGTATGATAATTCTTTACCATTTAATGTTTCAAATGTATTCATAGCACCATCAAGCATTGTTGCTGAATAAACAGCAGCACTTTGATGTGAATTTTCTCCATATCTAAGGCTTTGCATTTTCTTGTACGATACTGATAAATATTCAGGATATTCTTCTTCACCATCAAGCATAAAATTAGCTATTGCTCCATCATATGCACTCATAAGATTGAATACTTTTCCTGCAAGTATTTTCTTTGTCTTATAGCTTACTTCACCTTCAGCAGTAATTTCATCCATAACTGTTTTATAGTCATTCTTATTAGAAACAACAACAACATCCTGGAAATTTTTAGCTGCAGCTCTAAGCATTGTAGGACCGCCAATATCTATAAACTCAACCTTTTCTTCAAATGTTAAATCTTCCTTTACCTTTTCAAAGAATGGATAAAGATTAACAACAACATAATCTATTGTATGAATATCCCTTTCCTTTAATGTAGCCATATGTTCTTCATTTCCTCTTATTGCTAAGATTCCTGCATGAACTAGTGGATGAAGAGTTTTTACTCTTCCATCTAACATTTCTGGGAAGTTTGTAACTTCATTTATTTCAATTACATTTATTCCATTTTCCTTTAAATATCTGTAAGTTCCGCCTGTTGAAACAATTTCAACATCCTTTGAAACTAAAAA
>CAZPRO010000180.1:0-2399 GCA_964588775.1 uncultured Clostridium sp. | reverse complement strand
CCACCAGATGCCAAAACTGCTATTTTAAACAAACACCTTCACCTCCAGCTGTTACACAGCCTATTTCATATGCCTTTTCTCCCATTTCTTCTAAAGCTTTAATGATAGGAGCTGCATCATTTTTATCTACTGCCATGACAAATCCAATTCCCATATTGAATGTGTTATACATATGGTCTCTATCAACACCTTTTTCAACTATTCTTTCAAATATTGGTGGTATTGGATAAGAATCTTTCTTTATTTCTGCTGTTAATTCTCTTCCATTGAACATTCTTGGAACATTTTCAATAAATCCGCCGCCAGTTACATGAGCCATACCTTTAATATCAAATTTTTCTAATAACTTAAGAACTGGTTTAACATAAATTTTAGTTGGAGTTATTAATGTTTTCCATACTGGTTCACCATTAAAATCTTCATTTAAATCAGGGAAAATCTTTCTAACTAATGAATATCCATTGGAATGAATTCCTGAAGAAGCTATACCAACTAACACATTTCCAGCTTCTATTTTGCTTCCATCTATTATTTTATCTTTATCAGCAATACCTACTGCAAAACCAGCCATATCATATTCACCTTCATCATAGAAACCTGGCATTTCAGCTGTTTCTCCACCAATTAATGCACAGTCAGAATCCAAGCATCCATCTGCAATACCTTTAACCAAATCTGAAGAAACTTCTGCTTCAAGCTTACCACATGCAATATAATCAAGGAAAAATAATGGTTTTGCACCATGACATAATATATCATTTACACACATAGCTACGCAGTCAATACCAACTGTGTCATATTTTTTATTTTTAAACGCAATTTCAAGTTTTGTTCCAACTCCATCAGTACCTGAAACAAGAACGGGCTTTTTGTATCCTTCTGGAAGTTCAACCATCCCAGCAAAGCTTCCAAGTCCGTTTAATACATACTTGCTCATTGTTTTTGCTGCATATTCCTTTATTAATTTTACACTTCTGTATCCCTCTTCTATATTAACGCCCGCTTCTTTATATGTAATCATATTAACACTCCTTAATCTTAATTAATAATTAAAAATTAATTATTTGCTATTTATTTTCTTCTTCAATTGGTGTAGCTACAGGATAAACTCCATTAAAACATCCCATACATAAACCTTCTCTTCCTCCACAGCTTATCTTTACGCCTTCTTCGCTTAAATATCCAAGATAATCTGCACCAATCATATCTCTTATTTCTTCAACACTATGATTTGCAGCAACAAGTTCACTTCTATATGGCGTATCAATACCAAAATAGCATGGATACTTAACTCCTGGTGAAGCTATAAGGAAATTAATTTCCCTTACTCCTGCACGTCTTAAAGAATCAACTAAATGTTTTGATGTAGTACCTCTTACTATAGAATCATCTATAAGAACAATACTTTTTCCCTGAAGATTTATTTTTAATGGATTTAATTTAACGGCAACCGCTCTTTCTCTTATTTCCTGTGACGGAGTAATAAATGTTCTTCCAACATACCTGTTTTTTATAAATCCTGTATCATAAGGAATACCTGAAGCTTTTGCATATCCAATAGCTGCAGGTATTCCTGAATCAGGTACTGCAACTACAAGATCCGCTTTTAGGGGATGTTCCTTATAAAGCTGCATACCAGCCTGTACCCTTGTAGTGTGAACATCTAATCCATCAATTGTTGAATCAGGTCTTGCAAAATAAATATATTCAAAAGCACATGTCTGACACTGAGTATTTTCAGAATATCTATATGAATGTACTCCCTCATCATCGATAATAACTATTTCTCCTGGTTCAATATCACGTACAAGTTCTGCACCAATAGCATCCAATGCACAGCTTTCAGAAGTGAGTATATATCCTTCATCTATTTTTCCTAGTGAAAGTGGTCTTATTCCATGAGGATCTCTGGCCCCTATTAATTTATCCTGTGACATAATTACAAGGGCAAATGAACCTCTTACTGCTGACATAGCATCAACAACAGCTTTTGCTAAACCTTTTTTAGCACTTCTAGCAATAAGACATGCTATAACTTCAGAATCACTTGAAGTATGGAATATCTGACCTGCATCCTCAAGAAGTTCTCTTATTACATCATCATTAACCAAGTTTCCATTATGAGCCATAGCTATAGAACCAATTTTAGATGTAGTAACTATTGGCTGAGCATTTTCTATTCCTTTACCGCCAGCTGTTGAATACCTCACATGACCAACTGCTATATGGCCTTCTAATTTCTGCAAATCATCCTGATTAAAAGCATCAGTTATAAGTCCTAATCCTTTATGAACATCAATTTTTTCTCCATCTGCAACTGCAATACCAGCACTTTCCTGTCCCCTATGCTGCAAAGCATAAAGACCATAATAAGTCATTGATGCAACATCAATAGGATT
>CAZPRO010000179.1:0-4822 GCA_964588775.1 uncultured Clostridium sp. | reverse complement strand
TTTTTTGTGGTAATTTAAATTATAAAAATGTAATAGGTTGTAGTATAAAAATATACAAAATGGTATAATGTGGTTAATTGAAGATTTAAATATAATTAGGGTAGAAAGGGAAAAATCAGTATGAGTAATTTTGATTTTTTAAGTAATAAATGGCCTATACTTGAGAATTTAGGAAGATTAGCAGAGAGAAATTTATATATAGATTCAAATACCACATTTATTAAGTGTGGTATGTTTGGGGAAATACTTGTTAAGTATATGGTATCTATGGAAGATATTGATGAAACATTAATAGCTCATGATAATAATCACAATAATAGAATTAAGCTGCTTAAAAAAGAAGATTTTATTCCAGAAGATATAGACAATATTCTCCATATGTTAAGAGTCAAGAGAAATAATGCAGCTCATAATGGATATGAAGATACTGAAAAGGCAAAAATACAATTAGAATTAACATATAAATTAGCTGTTTGGTTTATGCAGACATATGGAGACTGGAACTTTGAACCAAAGCCTTTTGAAATGCCATCAGATAATGAATATGGTGAAAATATTAATGATATAACCAAGGAATATGAAGAAAAAGTAAAAGCCTTAGAATCAGAACTTAATAAATTAAAATCACAAGAAAAAGATAAAAAGCAGTTAGAAGCACGTAGAATTCAAGGTAAAAAAGCCAGCAGAAATATTAATTTAAGTGAAGCTGAAACTAGAAGAATAATAGATGCTCAACTTCAAAATGCTGGATGGGAAGCTGATACAATTAATTTTAGATATTCAAAGGGTACAAGACCAGCAAAAGGGAGAAATTTAGCTATAGCCGAATGGCCAACATATTCACAAGAAAAGGGTAAAGGAGCAGTAGACTATGCTCTGTTTATTGGAGAAAAGCTTGTTGGGTTTATTGAAGCAAAAAAGTATTCAAAAGATGTTGCAGGCACTATGATTGAATCAAAGACTTATGCTAAAGGTGTTAAAGAAGAACATAGTGATTATGTTGTTTCTCAGTGGAATGAATATAAGGTGCCATTTTTATTTACTTCTAATGGCAGAAAGTACATAAAAGAAATAGAAGATAAAAGCGGAGTTCATTTCTTAGACTGTAGAAATCCTAAAAATAGTCCTAAAGTTCTTCAAGGATGGTATTCACCAGAGAAGCTTGAATCTATGATTAATGAAGATATTATAAGTGCAAATAAATCATTAGATGAAATGAGTTTTGAATTTTTACAAAGTGAAAACAGTATTGGACTTAGATATTATCAGGTAGAGGCAATAAAAGCTGTAGAAAAAGCTATTATTGAAGGAAAGAAATCTGCATTGATTACAATGGCAACAGGAACTGGTAAAACAAGAACAGTATTAGGTTTGATTTATAGACTGCTTAAAACTAAGAGATACAGAAGAATTCTCTTTTTAGTTGATAGAACATCTTTAGGTGATCAGGCCATGGATACATTTAAAGAAGTTAAAATTGAAGATTTAAAAACATTAAATCAAATTTACAATATAAATGGACTAGATGAAAAATTAATAGATAAAGAGACAAAAATTCATATAGCAACAGTACAAGCTATGGTAAAGAGAATAATGTATAACGAAGATGAAACTAATGTGCCATCAGTTGGTGATTATGACTGTATAATAGTAGATGAGGCACACAGAGGCTATGTATTAGATAAGGAAATGACTGAAAATGAAGTTGAATGGCGAGATAACAGAGATTTCTTAAGCAAATATAAGAAGGTAATAGAATATTTTGATGCATTTAAAGTTGCATTAACTGCTACGCCTGCACTTCATACTACTATGATTTTTGGAGAGCCTGTTTATAATTATACTTATAGGGATGCTGTTATTGATGGATATCTTGTAGACCATGAGCCGCCCCATTTAATAGAAACTCAACTTACCAGAGATGGAATTCACTATAATAAAGGCGATAAGGTAGCAAAATATAATAAATTTACAGGGGAACTTATTAATGGTGCTGAGCTTGAAGATGATGTTAACTTTGAAGTAGATGCTTTTAATAAAAAGATAATAGTAGAATCATATACAAAAGTAGCCTTGGAAAAAGTTGCAGAATATATTGATCCTGAAAATGATGAAGGAAAGACCTTAATATTTGCAGCCAGTGACGCTCATGCTGATATGATAGTACGATTATTAAAAGAAATATTTAGAGATACTATAGGTGGAGTAGATGATAATTCTATTCTTAAAATAACAGGTTTAATTAAAGATCCTGATCTGGCTATTAAAAGATTTAAAAATGAGAAATATCCTAATGTAGTTATTACAGTTGACCTTTTATCTACAGGTATCGATGTTCCTAAAATTGATAAAATAGTCTTTTTAAGAAGAGTAAAATCAAGAATATTGTATGAGCAGATGCTGGGAAGAGCAACTCGTCTTTGTGATGAAATAAATAAAAATCATTTTGAGATATTTGACTGTGTAAGACTTTATGAAGCTTTAAAAGATGTAACTAATATGAAGCCAGTTGCAGCAAATAAAACAACCAGCTTTAAAATATTAAAGGAAACTTTAGAACGAGCAGAAAGTATTGAGGAAAAAGAAGCTGCAATTAGTAAAGTTATTGCAAAACTTCAAAGAAAGAAAAAATTAATAGATGAAAATGAAAAATTAATATTTAAGAGTCTTTGCAATAATAAAACTCCAGAAGAATTTATAGAAGAATTAAAAGGAAATGATACAGATAGTGCTGTTAAAGAAATTATAAATAATAATGCACTTATTGAGTATCTTGATGAAAAGTATAGTAATGATGAAATTATAATAGTATCTGATGCACAAGATAAACTTGTATCACATACAAGAGGATACGGAAAAGGCAAGAAGCCAGAAGATTATATTGAAGAATTTAAAAATTATATTGAAGAAAATAGAAATACTATTCAGGCTTTAGAAATTGTCTGCTCTAGACCACAGGATTTAACTAAGGAAAGTCTGAAACAATTAAGAGCAATACTAGATAGTAATGGTTTCAATGAAGAATACTTAAAAACAGCATGGAAAGATTTAAAGCATGAAGAAATAGTTGCAGATATAATTGCATTTATCAGGCAGCAGGCTTTAGGAAGTCCCCTTGAATCTAATGAAGAAAGAGTTAAAAAAGCAGTTACAAGAATTAAAAAGGAATATACGTTAACTAAGCATCAAGAAAACTGGCTGAACAGAATAGAAAAGGTTATGCTTAAGGAAGTAGTTATAGATAAGGAAACATTAGATACTGGGGCATTTAAAGCTCAAAGTGGTGGATTTGACAGATTAAATGAAAAACTGTTTAATGGAACTTTAGAAGAAATACTAACAAAACTAAAGACATATATGTTTACAGATAAGGAGATCAGCTAATAATGAATACACAAGAAATAGTAAGCAAACTTTGGAATCTTTGTAATGTACTAAGAGATGATGGAATAACTTATCATCAATATGTTACAGAATTAACTTATATTTTGTTTTTAAAGATGGCAAAAGAAACTGGAGCTGAAAGTAAAATTCCAGAAGAATATAGATGGGATGTTTTAAAGTCAAAGAGTGGAATAGAACTTAAGACTTTTTATAAAGAATTGTTAAATAAATTAGGCGAAGAAACTACAGGAAGAGTACAACAAATATATCAGGGTTCAGCAACTAATATAGAAGAACCAAAGAATTTAGAAAAAATAATAACAACAATAGATGGCTTAGACTGGTATTCTGCTAAGGAAGAAGGTTTGGGAAATCTTTATGAAGGTCTTTTAGAGAAAAATGCATCAGAAAAGAAATCAGGTGCAGGACAATACTTTACACCTAGAGTTCTTATTGATGTAATGGTTAAGCTTGTTGACCCTAAGCCAGGAGAAAAGTGTAATGACCCAGCAGCAGGAACATTTGGTTTTATGATTGCAGCAGACCATTATTTAAAAGAAAAGACAGATAATTATTTTGATTTAGATACAGATTTAGCAGAATTTCAAAGAACAGAAGCTTTTTCAGGCTGTGAATTAGTTCATGAAACTCATAGATTAGCACTTATGAATGCAATGCTTCATGATATTGAAGGAAATATAATTTTAGGAGATACGTTAACTAATCAGGGAAAGGTAATGAAAGATTTAGACGTAGTGCTTTCAAATCCTCCATTTGGTACTAAGAAAGGTGGAGAAAGAGCTACTAGAGATGACTTGACTTTCATGACTTCAAATAAACAATTAAATTTCCTGCAGCATATTTATAGAAGTTTAAAAGCAGATGGAAAAGCAAGAGCAGCAGTAGTACTGCCTGATAATGTTTTATTTCAGGAAGGTGATGGAACTAAGATAAGAGAAGATTTAATGGATAAATGTAATCTTCATACAATACTTAGACTTCCAACAGGTATCTTCTATGCTCAGGGTGTTAAGACAAATGTATTATTCTTTACAAGAGGTACTGAGGATAAGGGAAATACAAAAGATATATGGTTCTATGATTTAAGAACTAATATGCCAAGCTTTGGTAAAACTAATCCATTGAAAGAATCTCATTTTGATGAATTTGTTAAAGCTTATACTGCTGAAGACAGGGAAAAAGTTGGAGATGAAAGATGGAATAAGTTTACTCGAGAGCAGATTAAAGAAAAAAATGATAATTTAGATTTAGGACTTATTAAGGATGATTCAATTCTCGATTATGAAGATTTACCAGATCCAGTAGAAAGCTCAGAAGAAGCAGTATCAAAACTTGAAGAAGCAACAGACTTACTTATGAGCGTAATTAAAGAATTAAAGGCTCTTGAAAGTGAGGAATAAGAATGGCTAAGAAGAAA
>CAZPRO010000178.1:0-4865 GCA_964588775.1 uncultured Clostridium sp. | reverse complement strand
TAAAACTCAGAATAGACAAGTATATTTCAGGACAGATTTAAGCTGGATGTTTCAATGTGTAAATTTTATGCACCTGTGAATTAATAGCCAGTTCATGTTTTTTGCGTTTTCTCCATCAAGATTCTTTACTAAGCCATTATAAATTGGAGATAAGGTTCGTTTGTTAATATATATGGATATACTGAATTTGGTTATAGGGTAAAACTAGAAAAGAAGAGATATGCAATGAAATTTAAATTCTATAAAGCGTAAGTTTGGAAAACTTAATTTTGAAGTGTTGAGCAAATATACTTGTCCATACTGAGTTTTGCCACAATATTTTGAAATATATCTAACTATTATATGTCAAAACACTTTTATTATTAACTGTACCAGTATGGAGCAAGTGTTTTGCCAATGCTTCAAAATTTTTAGTTTTCCACAGCTTTAAGCGTTCTTAGAATTTAAATTTTAGTTGCATGTCTCTTCTTTTCGGTGATTTACCACTAACCTACAAATTCTGATTTATATGTATATTACAAATAGTAAATAGTTTAATGCGACAGTCCCCTTACTTATTACTTACACTATATATTATTTAAAACAATATACTAAAGTATATTGTTTTAAAATTATATTATAGTATAATGTGAAAATAATAAAAAGTATAGTAATATCTAATAGAAGAGAAGTGATATATTGAGAAAATGTGTTTTTAGGCCTAAGTTATTATCAAGAATGGACAGTATAAAGAGAATAAAGGAATTATTTACTACAAATCTTATGTTTATTTCCGCACCAATGGGATATGGAAAAACCACAATGATAAAGCAGTATGCAGCTTCAGTTAGTGATGAAAAATTTATTATATGGATTTCTATTTTAGGCAGAGAAGATGACTATGTGTGGATATGGAATAAATTTGTGGAAGAATTATGTGATTATGACCATCAATTGGGAAAGAAACTGAAAAATTTTGGTTTTCCTAAAAATGTAAGTGATATTCATAAAATAATAAGCATAATTGAAGAAAACCTTAAGGAGCAATGTTTGTTAGTTTTAGATGACTGGCATAATATGAGAGAAAGAAAATCAATTTTTGAAGATTTCTTCTATTTTATATCCTTACAGGAAAAGTCAAAAATAAAAATTATGGTCATAACTCGTGAATATCCATCAGGCAAATATATAGAATTAGTTAATAAGCAAAAGTGTATAATAATTGATCAAAAGGAAATTGAATTTACTAAGGGTGAAACAAAGGAATTTTTCTTAATTAACGGATTTAACCTATGTAATGAGGAAATGAATTATTTGTATCTGTATACAGAAGGATGGTGTTCAGCAACATATCTGGCACTTCTTCAATATTATGAGGAACAGGATTTTACTAACATTCCTAAGGCACAGGAATTAATTGATAAGGTGATTTTTAGCAGATTTGATCAAGAAATGAAAATGCTGTTAATGAAATTAGCTACGGTAGAAACATTTACCATTGAACAGGCATGTTATATTACAAAAAATAATAAAGTAGGTGCTTTAGTAAGAGAACTAAAAAATAATAACTGTTTCATTAAATATGATGCCAAAAATAATACATATACAATTCATTCAATTTTAAGAAATGTTCTTTTGGATAAGTTGTTATATTCAGATATTAATACTAAAGAAATATATGATTTATGTGGTCAATGGTATTTAAAAAATGGACAAAAAATACTTGCAATAAAAAATTATTGTAAAGGTGAAAATTATGAAAAAATACTAGAAATAATGGATGAAGTGGATGCAGCAGAATATATAGAAAAAGCTCCAAATCTAATAAGGACTGCTTTTGAAAAAATAAATATGGAACAAAAGCTGAGCAGACCTATAGCTTATCTTATTTATTTAAGTCATTACATAGTTAAAATTGATGTTATTGAAGGTTCAAGATTATTAAAACAGGTTAAAGAATTTTACCTTAAGAGCAAATTTGAAAATAGAAACAGAATATTGGGAGAAATAGCAATTATTGAGAGTTACATATGTTTTTTTGATGTGGAGCAGACATTAAAAAAACATAGGAAAGCATATGAACTTCTTCAAGGAAAAAGTTCAGTTATAGTAAAGCAAAAATTTTCAAGTTTAAGGGGAATGATGAACAGCTTAATGATATTTTATACAAAAGGGGGGCAGTTAGGTAAAATTATTGAAAAGGTGAAAAATGAATCAACTAAATATTATAATATAATAACAAATAGCTCTATAAAAGGTAATAATAATCTCTTAGAGGCAGAATACTATTTACTTACTTGTGAATTCAGAAAATCTGAGTTATCAGCTTATAGAGCATTATATAAGGCTCAAATGGCAGATTTAAAATCCATAATGATAGCCAGTATTTTTGTGTTATTAAGAATACATATAGATGAACCCCATGTGTGCAGAGAATTATTAAAGAAATTAATGGATTTATATGATGAGGGGCTTGTTTTAGCAGGAAGGGAACAGCTCCATGTTACATTATCTTATTTTTATGGTATCAATGGTGATATAAAAAATATGGATAAATGGATGATAGAAAATGAAAAGGTATTTAATCCTAATAAAAATGCAATATTAATAGGGAAAGAAATTTCAAATTATATACCTATAGGAATTAATAAGATATTAAAGAGACAATACATTGAATTAGAAATACATACAGAAAACATGATAAATATATATAAGCAGATAAATAACTTATTAGGCTTTATATATGCTTATATGTTTAAAGCAGTAGCTGAATATAATCTTGGAAAAGAAGAAAATGCTGTAATATTACTTATGAAAGCTGTAAATATTGCAAAACAAGATAAAGTTATACTGCCTTTTATAGAGATGGCTCCTCATATTATTAATATATTGAACAGCATTGAAGAAAAGGACCAATATGTGGAATCAATATATAATAAGTGTAAAAAATTTTTAAAGGTTTATAAAAAGAATTTCACATATTTTTTTAATGATAAGAAATTAACTGCTAGAGAATGTGAAATAATGGAATATTATGCAGAAGGATGTACTCAGCAGGAAATTGCAGATAAATTACATTTATCACTGATTACAATAAAAAAGCATTTATCTATAGTATATTCAAAGTTAGATGTGAAAAACAAAACACAAGCATTAAAAAAATGGAGTGAAAGAACTTTATAAGAAATGAGGGAATAGAATATGAAAGAGGGAAAACAATATGGAAAATGAATTAAGGGAAAAGCAAATAAAACGTGCAAACAAAGTAATATTTGTTTGTTCACTTATAATTGACATAATAGGCATAATTACTAATATAGGATGTATATTTATGGATCCTGATAAAGCACCTAAAAGTAAAATGCTGTTAGTATTATTTCTTATTATTGCAGTTTTAAGTATTGGGATTAACAAAAAATTAAATGATGCTAAAATGATTAGAAATATAATGTGTTTAAACTGGATTATAACAAGTATTATTACATCAGTTACTACTAATGGAATAGTAACATTTGATGTTGGAGTAATTATGATGGTTGCATCCATAGTATATATGGATGTAAAGATATCATGTATTTATAATATATTAACAGTAGCTGTCTGCATAGTACAGATAATATACTCTAATTATATTGGAATTGTTCTTAACATTGATTTAGTAGTACCTTTTTTTATGATGGCACCAGGAATAGTATGTGCAAACATTATTCTCACAAAATTATTTATTAAAATTATGAATGAAAATGAAAGGGAAATTTTAAAAGGAACTGAAAACCAAAAGAATATGGTCAAATATGTTAAAGATACTGCTGTAAATATAAATGAAGATTTTAATGGTTTGTTAACAGACCTGAATGGTATTAATAGTCAGGCAGAAAATAATATGGAATCTATGAATAATATTGCAAAAACCATGGAAAGTACTGCAAATGAAATACAAAAGCAGGCATTCTTAACCAATAATATTCAAGAAATAATAAATAACACAGAAGAGAGAGCAGATAGGGTAAAATCTACAGCAGATAAGGTATTAAATACAGTAGAATCAGGTATAGACTTGTCAAGCCAGTTAAAACAGCAGTCAAAGTTAGTAGATACTAATACAGAAAAAATGGCTGGTATAATTTCACAGCTTAATGAAAGAGTAAAAGAAGTTACATCAATAACAAAAACAATTTTATCAATTTCAGAGCAGACAAATCTTTTAGCACTAAATGCATCAATTGAGGCAGCAAGAGCTGGGGAAGCAGGAAGAGGATTTTCAGTGGTTGCTGACCAAATAAGAGTTCTTTCAGAAGATACAAGAATATCAACAGAAAAGATAACAGAAATAATTGATGAATTAACGGATACAACCAGCGATACAATAAACATGCTTAATGAATCAATAGAAAGTATAAATGTACAAAATAACAAAGTGGATAAAGTTAATGAAAGCTTTACCAATAATGGCATATACATGAAGCAATTAAAAGGTCTGGTAGACAATATATCAGAGGATATAAAAAAGATATTTGAATCTAACAGTATAATAGTAGAGGGTATAAGCCAGTTATCATCAACAACAGAAGAGGTAACAGCATCATCTCAGGAAGGTGTTTCTATGAGTAGAAATATAATGGACAAGATTACTTATTTTAATAAATTAATTAATAATGTATATGATAAAATTGAGGGTATGAGTAATTATTTGCAATAGATATATATACATTCATATGTTATAATAAGGGAAAATATGGTTAAAAAATAAAATTGTTTAATAAATAAGATATATATTTTTGAATTCAAAGACATGGCTGTCACATTAATTTGTGGCAGCTTTATTTATTTGTTAAAAAATTAAACAATTATAGAAAAAAATGATGTAAAAAGTGATATAATAGTAT
>CAZPRO010000177.1:0-4920 GCA_964588775.1 uncultured Clostridium sp. | reverse complement strand
TAGTTAAATAAAGTAATGAAAATGTTGTTTGAGGAAAGCTGTTTAGGATATAATATCAATAGAGAAATATGATAGAGAGTAGAGATAGTGTCTATGAGTAATTATATAGATGAAAAATTATATGAAATGAATATAGAACAATTTAATATTTCATTATTTGAAATGATAAGAAGAATTGAAAAAGGTAATATTATTTTAAAAAAAGAATTGCCTATAAGTTTTCAATGGAAAGATGAAAATAAAACATTATTAATTGAATCTATAGTATTAAATATTCCTATTGCACCTATATATTTATGTGAAACTGCAGATTTTAAATATGAGGTGATGGATGGATATAATAGAATAAAAACCATTTATCAATTTATAAATAATGAAATCCCTTTAATAAATTCTCAAATTTTTGGAACCAATATTTATTTTAATCAACTTGAGAGTATAGTACAAAGAAAAATAGAAGATTATCTTTTGACAGTGTATATTCTTAGATACACTAAGAATCAAGATATAAAACGGGAATTTTTTAAGAGAATAAATTCTCAAAAAGAGGTAGTGGAGGATAATAATGATAGATAATTATTCAATAAGTAATTTTAAGATTCATAAAAATGAATATAGTTTTAATCTTAAAGGGCTTACTGTTGTAACAGGTACAAATAATTCAGGTAAATCTTCTTTAATTCAAAGTTTAAGATTATTATCACAAGTAAATAAAAATTCAACAGATTATCCAAAGCTTCCATTTGACCAGATAGCAGAATTAAAGGATTTTAGAAGTGTATTAAATAAAGATGTAAGTAGAAATGAAAGTATAACATATAGATTTTCATTAGAAGTTGAAGAATTTGAATTTTGTAATGTGGAATTAGAGTTTACTTCTATATTAAATTTTGATTTTGCATTTAAAGATGTATCTGATCAAGCTGTTTTAAAGAGAGTAGATGTTTATTATGGTAAGAAAGATAAAAATAAAAATTATGAATTTTCTATAAATGACAGTGAACATGATATTGTGACATATGATTTATATGAGATTATTAATAATGATACAAAAGAAAAACATTTATTACAGAAACAAATACTCATAAAAGGGTTAAAGATATCATTTATGCCTGAAAAGCTTACAGAAGACAGTAAAAATTTATTTATTGTATGTAATGAACTTTCTAAGATCGATGTAGATTCAATAATGTACATACCAGCTCTTAGAAATACCAATATAGGTAAATTAGCACAGTTAATAGATGCGTATAAAGATAAAAAAATATTTGATAATGAAACAAAGATGATTGATGCATTTAATCATTGGACACATGAAATATTAAATACAGAATTTAAAACAAAAACAGAAAATAATATACAAAAAATTGTAGCTGTAGAGAAAAATATAGAATTTGATTTATGTCAAATTGGATTTGGGAATCAGCAGATATTACCTATAATAGCATTAATATTAGCAGCTAAAAAAGGAAATCATGTAGTAATTGAGAATCCAGAGGTTCATCTGCATCCTAAGTGGAAGACAAATCTGGTTGATTTATTTTATTATGCTGTAGAAAATGGCGTAAATATATTAGTAGAAACACAAAGTATGGAAATTGTAAATAGAATAAGATTAAAGGTTAAAAAAGATAATTCATTAAAAGATAAAACATCTCTTTATTTTTTCAAAAAGAGCGAATTTGACTGCATAGTTCAAAATATAGAAATCGAGGAAAGCGGAAATTTAGATTCATGGCCAGATGATTTTGTTGATAAGGTCACCATTGAAGATAGTTTTGAGTTGATGTAGAATGAATTTTTATTTAAATGAAAATTATTTATTAAAAAGTAAAGAGAGTGAAAAAGAGTTTATTTCTAATTTAAAAGAAATAAAAGAGCTGTATGATTATTTAAGTGAAAAAAAATATAAAATTTATATAAAAGATAATCTGGATATAGACTATAAACAATTTTCTCAAAATAGAAACATTATGATGAATATTCTGTTTTTAAGTAAAATACCCTGTATTAATACATCAGTTAGTATGCTTAATAGGAATGATATTACTCCACAAATCAATAATTACTATTTTCTTGAACTT
Organism: uncultured Clostridium sp.; assembly: GCA_964588775.1. Lineage (GTDB taxonomy): Bacteria > Bacillota > Clostridia > Clostridiales > Clostridiaceae > Clostridium. Next base: position 2,836 of record CAZPRO010000177.1, on the reverse strand, counting down.
GCATCTTTGTGTTATAGAGATAATAATAATTTAGTTTTATCATTACAAAGTGAAGATGAAATTGTAAGTAATGAATATGTAGTAAATAAAAGCCAGAGTCAATTAAATATAAAGAATATAATTGGTAATTTTAAGTTACAAGAATATTGTCAACATAATCCAGCACCTCAAAGTGCTGGTGAGGTGTTTGAAAGAGTTGAAAAAGAATTTATACATATAAGATTTACAAAAAAAGCTTTTGATTCGGTAAAATCAAGAGAAGATATTTTGAATCAGTTTGGATTTAATAATTTATTTGATATATTTAAGGCAGTGGAGGAAATTATATATCCTTTTTATGCTGGGAATTCTGGTATTATGATTAAAGAAATTTTTGATGTATTTAGGAAGAAAACTGGGTTAGAATGCTCTGATGAATCCAATGCAACAATGAACAAATATGGTAGTGAAAGAGAAGTAACCATTAATGGAGAGAAAGTGAGAATGCAATATCATATAAAAATAAAAAATGATGTTAGGATATATTTTAAATATATTGAAAAAGATCACTGCATATATATTGGGCATAGTGGTAAGCATTTAAATACAGTGTCTACAAAGTAAAATTCTAAAGTGTCATATGTAAATATTACAAGCGGTAGAGTTGCTAAAGAATATATATGAGAATTTAGAGTGTCACATTATTCAAATAACAAATGAATAGTGTGGCATTTTTATTAAATAATATTAGAGATGGCCAGGAGCTGTTGCACTAAATAAATCAGAATTTGACGAATTAAACTAAGAACTAAAAACTAAGAACTAAGAGTTGAGGAAATTTTTCTTGCAGAAAAATATATTATATGTTTTAACACATTGCTTAAGTAGTATAAGCGGTAGATTTTGTACAGCAAAATCAATGCAATAATATAATAAAAAATCTGAAAGATTTTTCTCCGAAACTCTTAGTTTTTAGTCCTTAGTTCTTAGTTAAATTAATACATTGATACTTAAAGAAGATATGATATAATAAAGTGTATTTTTAAGGGAATACTTAAGACAGAAACCAATTTTTATATTTGATTAGTCTTATAAATAAAAAAGGCTTTGCTTCTATCAGATATAAGAAATTTAAATTAAGATGCTGATAATTTGAATTTCAATAAATAACATACAAATGGATATTAGTATTATTTTGAAAATATATTAGAATAATGAAAGGTGGAATCGCATATATGTTTATAGATAAAGCCAAAATATTTGTTAAATCAGGTAATGGTGGAGATGGTGCAATTACATTCAGAAGAGAAAAATATGTACCACTTGGAGGACCTGACGGTGGAGACGGTGGACGTGGCGGAAGTATTATTTTTAAAGTTGACAGTGGAATAACTACATTATTAGATTTCAAATACAAAAAGAAATTTATAGCTGAATGTGGTGGTAACGGAAGTGGTCAGAAATGCTATGGTAAAGATGGCAGCAATCTTATTATAAAAGTACCAATGGGAACTATAATAAGAGAAGCTGAAAGCAATAAGGTTGTTGCTGATTTATCACATAAGGATCAGGAACTTGTACTTCTTAAAGGCGGCAAAGGTGGTAAAGGAAATACAAAATTTGCTACGCCAACAAAGCAGGCACCTCATTATGCAGAACCAGGAATGCCTGGAGATGAAATGAACCTTATATTAGAATTAAAGCTTCTTGCTGATGTTGGATTATTAGGTTTCCCTAATGTAGGTAAATCAACATTATTATCAATGACAACAAAGGCAAAGCCAAAGATAGCAAATTATCATTTTACAACTTTAAAGCCAAACTTAGGTGTTGTTGCAGTTGATGGAATAGAACCATTTGTTATGGCAGATATTCCAGGAATAATTGAAGGTGCAGCAGAAGGTGTTGGTCTTGGAATACAATTTTTAAGACACATTGAAAGAACAAGACTTTTAATACATATAGTTGACATATCAGGAGTTGAAGGAAGAGAGCCTTTTGAAGACTTCTTAAAGATAAATGAAGAACTTAAAAAGTATTCTGTAAAGCTGTGGGATAGACCACAGATAGTTGTAGCAAATAAAACTGATATGCTTTATGATGAATCAGTTTATGAAGAGTTTAAGAAAAAAGTTGAAGAATTGGGCTATACTAAAGTATTCAAGATGTCAGCAGCTACAAGTGAAGGTGTTGATGCTGTTATGAAAGAAGCAGCAAGAATGCTTAAGGATATTCCAGTTAGAGAATTAGAAATTTCTGAAGATGAAATGTATATTCCAGAAGAAAAGAGATTTACTTATGAAATATCTGTTGAAGATAATGAAGAAGGAACAAAAACATATGTTATTTCTGGAACATTTGTAGACAGATTATTACATGCAGTTAATGTTAATGATGCTGATTCATTAAGATATTTCCATAAAGTTCTTAATAACAAAGGTATCTTTGATGAATTAAGAGAAAAAGGAATCAAAGATGGTGACTTTGTAAGATTAAATGATTTTGAATTTGAATATATTCTTTAATTGAGGTGGTGTAACAATGATAACAAGCAAACAGAGAGCATATTTAAGAAGCCTTGCAAATGATCTTCAGCCTATATTTCAGATTGGAAAAAATGGCATAGAAGAAAACTTCTTGATACAAGTTAAAGAAGCTTTAGAAGCACGTGAATTAATAAAGATAAAGGTATTAGAAAATAGTGGTTTGGACACAAGAGAAGCAGCAGATGAAATCTGTAAAAAGATAAAATGTGAAGGTGTTCAGGCAACTGGAAGAAAGATGGTTTTATATAAACAGTCTTCTAATTTGAAAAAGAGAAAAATAGAATTACCTGTAAAATAGAATTATAAAAAGG
>CAZPRO010000176.1:0-4948 GCA_964588775.1 uncultured Clostridium sp. | reverse complement strand
AAGAATATGGCAGATTTAACTCTAAAATATAAATCTTGCAAATAAATATGTTGGAATTGTTATCTTATCACCATCAATACCACCATAAGTATCACCTTTACAATAAAGAGCTTTATCAATTTTCTTATCCTGCAATGCTTTAGTTATTGTGGCACCTGCATTTTTTTCTGATTTTACTTCAATTCCATATAATAATGATGTTTCCTTGTCAAAATATACAAAATCTAATTCACTTTTATTGTATATTCCAAAATTGGGCTTGCTTATTTTTCTAAGCTCATTAAATATAAAGGTTTCATTAATTAAACCCCTTATTTCTGAATTATTATTCTTATTTTCATTATACAAATCAAATAAGTAATTAGATAAACCAACATCATTGAAATAGAATCTTTGATTAAAAGTCTTTTCGTCAAATTTAAAATCAACAACTTTACAGCAGTCATTAATCAACCCAGCTCTATCTATCCATGCCATTGCAAGATTACAATTAACTTCCGTTACCTTCATATTTTTATCTTTCATAATCTTTCTTAATTCAGCTATATAATTTCCGTTATCTAACCCTTTTTTCTCTTTTAATAACAACCTTGTTATACCATAGATACAGCTTTCCAATGAATTATAATCAACTAATGTACCCTGAATACTATCTACATTAAAATATTTTTGAGATTCATTTAAAATCGTAATTAACAATTCTTTATAATAAGAAGTATTTACTTCATTAGTTAGAATATATCTCTCTACACTTTCTGGATATCCACCAATCTTTAAATAATCCTCAAAGTACTTACGAATTTCATCATATTCTTCTTTTGGCGATTTCCCATATAAATCTAATGATTTATATAATTCATACTTGCCACAAGCTTTTATAAATTCCTCAAAAGTCATAGGATTCATTTCAATGGTAACTGTGTCTCCTGCTGACTGCTTAAATTCATCTCTCATTATAGTTAATCCAAGATAACTTCCTGTTACAATAAATTTTGCTTTAAATTCCCTTGCAAACTGCCTTATTCTATTAAATATATTGTAATCTTCCTGAACTTCATCAATTACTATTACAAAATCTTCTTCATCTTTAAAATTGTTTGCAAATCTTTTAAATAACTCATGGTTTGAATTTATCTTATTCCTATCTAATTTCCCACTAACTCTTTCGTCTATAATTTGATTATTTATTCTGATTAAATCTTCCTTATCTTCAGTCATTAGATTTATTCTTATACTATCTTTAAAATTCTTATCAACAAAATTATTTATTACATGTGTTTTTCCTATCTGCCTTGCTCCTTCTATAAATAGAACTTTATTTTTATTATATCCATATAACCAGTCATTCATTTTGTTATAAATATCTCTTTCAAATTCAATCACAATTTCACTTCCTTATTACCTTGCTTTTATAATTCTAAAATTCTTGTATTTTTATTATATCCCACTTATATAATACTTTAAACTAAAAACAATTTTATCATTTTTGCATGGGTTATAATTCAATGAAATAATAAAAAAATAACCTTAAATTTTCTGAAAATTCTATAATAAAGCTAATTATTTGTTACAATTAAAAGAGCAGGAAATTAATTGTTCTTTTGATTGACATATTTTTAACATACTGCCATAATAAAATTAAATGTGTAAAAATAAATTTTATATAAATATTAAGAGGTGCAGAAATGAGTAAAAATTTTGATGATTTATTTTCAAAACTAAAAGAAATTGAAACTAAAAAAGTTGCAGTAGCAGTTGCACAGGATGAACCTGTACTTGAAGCTGTAAAAGAAGCTAATGACAAAGGCATTGCCAATGCAGTATTAGTTGGAGATAAGGAAAAGATTCAGGAAATTGCAAAGAAAATAGAAATGGATTTATCTAAATTTGAAATAATGGATGTTAAGGATCCTAAAAAGGCTACTTTAGAAGCTGTAAAACTTGTATCAAGTGGAAATGCTGACATGTTAATGAAAGGATTAATTGATACAGCTACATTTTTAAGAAGTGTATTAAACAAAGAAGTTGGTCTTAGAACTGGTAAAGTTATGTCACACGTTTCAGTTTTTGAAATAGAAGGATGGGACAGATTATTCTTCATTACAGATGTGGCATTTAATACATATCCAGAATTAAAAGATAAAGTTACAATCATAAACAATGCAGTATCAGTAGCTCATGCTTGTGGTCTTGAAAAACCAAAGGTTGGTGTTGTTTGCCCAGTTGAAGTTGTAAATCCAAATATGCCATCTACAGTAGATGCAGCCTTACTTGCTAAAATGAGCGACAGAGGACAATTTAAAGGATGTATTGTTGATGGACCATTTGCTTTAGATAATGCTATATCTTTAGAAGCAGCTAGACATAAGGGTGTTAAAGGTCAAGTTGCAGGACAAGCTGATATTTTAATGATGCCAAACATTGAAACAGGTAATGTAATGTATAAAACTTTAACTTATTTTGCACCTGTTAAAAATGGATGTCTTTTAGTTGGTACATCTGCACCAGCAATACTTACTTCAAGAGCAGATACTTTTGAAACTAAGGTTAATTCAATAGCTTTAGCAGCCCTAGTTGCAGCAAAAAATAAATAATATAAAATAAATATAGTAATATGGAGGAAAGACTAATGGCTTATAAATTATTAATAATAAATCCAGGTTCAACATCTACTAAAATAGGTGTTTATGAAGATGAAAAGGAATTATTTGAAGAAACTTTAAGACATACTAATGAAGAATTAAAGCAATTTGATACAATTTTTGATCAATTCCAGTTCAGAAAAGATGTAATTTTAAAAGTTTTAAGTGAAAAGAATTTTGACATAAAAACATTAAGTGCTGTTGTGGGCAGAGGCGGAATGCTTAAACCAGTTGAAGGTGGTACTTATGCAGTAAATGATGCAATGGTAGAAGATTTAAAAGTAGGAGTTCAAGGTCCTCATGCTTCTAATTTAGGTGGAATACTTGCAAGATCAATTGCTGATGAAATAGGAGTTCCATCATATATAGTTGACCCAGTTGTTACTGATGAACTTGCTGATGTTGCAAGATTATCTGGTACACCTGATATTCCAAGAAAGAGTAAATTCCATGCATTGAATCAAAAAGCAGTTGCTAAGAGATATGGAAAAGAATCTGGAAAAGGATATGAAAACTTAAACCTTGTTGTTGTACACATGGGTGGAGGAGTTTCTGTAGGAGCTCATAATCATGGTAAAGTTGTTGATGTTAATAATGCCCTTGATGGGGATGGTCCATTCTCACCAGAAAGAGCAGGAGCAGTTCCAGCTGGAGATTTAATTAAAATGTGCTTTAGTGGAAAATTCAGCGAAGCTGAAGTATACAGCAAAGTAGTTGGAAAAGGTGGATTTGTTGGTTACTTAAACACTAATGATGTTAAAGGAACTATTGATAAAATGGAAGCTGGAGATAAAGAATGTGAAAAGATTTATAAAGCTTTCTTGTATCAGATAACAAAAGCTATTGGAGAAATGTCAGCTGCATTAAATGGTAAGGTTGACCAAATAATCTTAACTGGTGGTATTGCATATTCGCCAACTCTTGTACCAGATTTAAAAGCTAATGTTGAATGGATTGCACCAGTTACTGTATATCCAGGTGAAGATGAATTATTAGCTTTAGCTCAGGGTGCTATAAGTGTATTAAGTGGAGAAGAAAAGGCTAAAGTATACTAATATTAAAGAGATAAAAATAAGAGAGTAGATGAATCTAGCTCTCTTATTTTTTTACAAGGATTTTTATATTATGATTTGTTAGATAGTTTTTTATTTCAGGATATTGGTTAGAATTAATAGTAAAGTTATAATTTGTATTGTCCTTAGAATTAATAGTTAGATTTACTCGTGTAACATCTTGAGCTTCAATTATTTGTTTTATTTCACTAAATGGTATATTCTTGCCATAATTAGTGTAGAATGCATTTTCACAGAGTATAGGAGTATTTTTATTATTAACATAAAGCTGTATAGAGATGCTCAACAATAATAATAAATATAATACTATCATTTCTGGATTAAGTACTTTATCAGCAAATAAATATCTATGATTAAGAGTAAAATTGTTGTTACCTAAATCTACACAGTATGATTCATTCTCAAGAACTATTTGGAAAAAAAAGATTAAAAATATAAAAACAATTGTAATTAAATTGTATTTGTTAATAAAACAATATTTTTTATTGTCAGGCTTATTCTTGTTATATGAGTAATAAATTAGGATATAATATAGGATATTAAATAAACTGTATAAGCAGATTAATAATATAGTATATTTACTAATATATTCTAAGTTAAATAAAATTAATAAAAATAAAAATATAAATAAAATATGTGAAAAGCGATTGTAACATTTTTGTAACAAATATTCCAATAATATCAACTCCTTCAAGATAATATATAATTATAGCATATATGCATTGTATTTTGATAGACAATATTTAAAAAATTAATGTTATTTATTATAATGGCACAACACATTATAATATTAAATTATACATATATTTCATATAAGAAAGGACAATATTTATGAGAAGTTCATTAAACTTTAGTAACAAATTAACAATGTTATCACAAATGGAAAATGAATCTTCATTTCAAATATTACAGTATGATGATTTAAATGGAGCAACAGATGTAAAAACAGCCTTTGGACTTAATACAATAAGAGAAGCTGGAATAAAGCTTAAGCAGATTCGCATAGTTTTAAATGAAAGTGGAGTAAAGGTTCAGCCTGGTGCTTTAAGTTATATGAAGGGAGACATAGATATTCAGACTAAGGCTGGTGGGGTTCTAGGTTTAGGAAGAAAGCTTATTGCAAGCAAGCTTACTGGAGAAACTGTGTTTAAACCTTATTATACAGGTACGGGAGAAATATTTTTAGAACCTTCATTTAATCATTATGCTTTAATTGAGCTGGAGGATGATGAA
>CAZPRO010000175.1:0-4955 GCA_964588775.1 uncultured Clostridium sp. | reverse complement strand
CATTAGAGGAATTTAAAGGGCTTATACAAGGAAAGACAGTTACAAAACCGATAACAGAAACCCTGACATATTCAGAAATAAACAAAAACATAGATAATCTGTGGTCAATGCTGTATATATCAGGATATCTTACCAAAGTAAGACATATAGAAGAGAATATATTTGAACTGAGAATACCAAATGAAGAAGTAAAAGAAGTATTTATAAGGAAAGTAAATGACTGGTTTAGAGATGAAATGTTTGATGAAAACAGGGACACATTGAAAGAGATTTGTATTGCATTGAAAGAAGGAAATGTAAAGACTGTTGAGGGAAGGTTTACTAGAATTTTAAGCAAAACTATGAGTTTAAGAGATATACAGACACAGACTAAGAAAGAAGTAGTGTACCATTCGATATTTTTAGGAATATTGAACAGATATGAAAGCTGGGAAGTAAGTTCAAATCTTGAAGCAGGAGATGGCTATGCAGATATAATCGTGAAAGATTTTAAATTAGGGAAAGCATTTGTCATAGAATTTAAAAATGCTTCAAGTGAAAAAGAACTGGACAAAGAAATAGAAAATGCCTTTAACCAGATAGAAAAGAAAAGATATGTAGAGGCGATACAGGAAGAAGTTATAAATGAAATTTATCTGTATGCTATATCCTGTTTTAACAAAAGATGTAAGATAGAGAAGAAAATTATACAAAAATGTTAGTGTCAAATGATTTATGAAAAAACACTTAAGAAAAAAAGATTAATTTTTACACATTTATGTATAATAATGTTTCAATAGTTAAGTGTTATTTTTTATCTTTTGCTGAATATACGTTTCGATAGGAAAGTTTTGATTGTTGGTATATAATAGAGCATATAAGCAGAAAAACAAATAAAGTTCACAGAAAATTTACAATTTGTTCGTTGTATGTTTGTTTTATTTTGTATATAATAAAAATAAGAAAATGGATTGTTTTCTTTTAGAGGTTACGAAGCATGTAAAAAATCCGTATATAACAAGGAAAGTAAAGAGCAGGAGAGCTAATATCCTGCTCTTTTATATTATCAATTTAATAATTATATTTGAGGTTATTACAAATGTCTGTATAGTCAGAATATATGTTTATATATACAAAAAGTAGTCTATTATAATTAGGCTGCTTTTTTGTAATTAACAATAAATTATAGTACGAAAGGAAAATATAATATGAACAACAATTCAAAGGCAAAAACTTTGTTTCAAGGAACACTTGAAAATTATAATTCTGATAGACAGAATGAATTATTAGAACAATTACTTTAAGGATTGGATTATATGATTTATTAAGAAAATGTTACAACATCTCCAAATCTATTGCAAAAAATAAAAATTCGTAATATAATCTATTCAAAGCAAGGGGATATGGCAGTCAGTAGATAGGTGGCAATGTCGCACATATAAGAATATTACAGTAATGTTACATATTTACTTTAAATGTTGACTTAAAATATTCTCAATGCTATAATACATTTCGTTATTGAGGAAAATACCTCATAGGTAAAAGAGTGTGTACTCTTTAATAAAAAGGAGGAAATTATAAATGAAAATGAAACAAAAATTAGCAGCTACATTAGCTGGAGTAATGGCTGTATCTATGGTACCAGCTACATCAGCATTTGCAGCTTCTAGAGTAGAAAAGATGACAGTATCCTTAGCACCTGTAGTTGCACAAAAAGGTGAAATTAAGCAATCTGTTACAGTAAAGACAACTGAAAAACTTAAAGCAGGAAATACATTGGTGTTTACTATCGAAGGTGATGGTAGTGTAGCATCAGGTACTTTCCAAAAAAAAGCAACAGTAGAAAAAGTTACTAAAAAGAGTGGTGGAACAGGAAACCTTTATATAGCTGAATGGTATGAGAATGGTAGTATATATAAAGATGCCAAAGAAACTATAGAAAAAAAAGATGAAGAAGGTAACGTGGTTGAAGTAGAAAATAGTTTAATACAAGAATTTAATGATTTTGATAAAAGTAGTTATCTTGAAAAAACATATGGTACAGCTCAAGCAGTTTATTCCATTAGTGGAAATACAATGCAGGTTAAGATTACAGAAACTGGTGCAAATGCAAAAGTAGATCGAGATTCAGATGGAAATTTTATATATACAATTCCTTATAATATAAAAGCAAATGATAATGCTGGAGATATTACAGTAGCTGTTACATCTAACAATATATCTGTAAGTGGTTCTTTCAAAGCAGGTTCTGTTGTTAAGTCTGGTTTGACAGCTACAACAGAGGGAACTAGAAATCTTATAGAAGCTAAAAAAGGTGACTATATTCCTATTAAGAATATTAATCTTACAGAAGCTATGTCCGGAGTTGTAGGAAAGCCAGATAAAGCTACTTTTAAAGAATCATGGGAAACAGTAAATAATGATTCAGATAGTATTAAAGGTTATCTTAAGTGGTTTACTGTTTCTGTAGATAACTATGATTACAGATGGTTGAATGATGAAGAAGTTGCAGAAGATGATTATTCATGGGTAGACATGAGTGATGAGTGGGGTAAATTTGTAAAAGGTACTTTAGGCTTGGATGGTAAGATTGATACATCTAAGACACAGGTATATGTAGGTAACAATGGTCATGATTTGTATGTCGGAGTTGCTTTAAAAGAAAAATCAAATGCATTTGGTGCTATCCAGTTGGTAGGTTCAACAGATGATGAAGTTAAGCTTGCTGCAAAAGGAGATGACACATTTACAGGTTTAAGACTTTATAAAGCAGAAGATGCTGATTACAATGGTGATGTTACAGTTACTGTAACAGCTGGTAGACCTAATGGTTCTTGTGAAAATCATTTTGAACAGGGTGAAAAAACAACAGGTAAGAATGCAAAACAAAACTGGGAATATGAATATGGTCATGATACAGACTTCTCTTTGGATACACATAAAATAAAAGTTGAAACAGCTCAATTAAAAGTAGGTGTAGATAATGAGAGAATAATGGATGCAACAGCTAAAACTACTAAATTAACAGCAGGTTCTCTTAAGAACATTAACTTTGAATCAAAGGATATGCAGGCTGGTGCTATTACTATTAAAGAAAAGGCTGTAGGAGCAATTATAAGTGATATTGAGATTGAAGTACCTGAAGGAGTTAAGATTATAGGTTATAATTTTACAGCTATTGATGGTCTTGACACAACATCTGATGATGGTGTTAAATTATATAATAATAAAAAACACTTAAGTGATGGTGATAAAAAGATTGTAAATAAGAATAAAGCATATTGGTTACCTGGAAACAACAATGTTACAACTTTTGAAAAAGGTGTTACAAAACTTGTGATTTCTACAGATGAAGATAGAACAAAGGTTGTAAATACTACTATAACATTGCTTTTGAGTGTAAGTTCAGAATATGAAGGTGACAAAATTGATGCTACAATCACTGCTAAATATGGTGATGGTGAAACATATGAAGAAAATAGAACAATTGCTAATGTAACTAAACCAGTTTCAGTTGCAGCAGAAAATACAGTATTAGATAACAATTCAAAGAAACAACCTATAGAAGATGTTGTTATCACAGAGAATGTTGCAGGTGCTTTGGCATCAGGAGAAATCAAATTGACTCTTGAAGAGGGAATGACATTCGTTAAAGGCAGCCAGAAGATGGAAATTGAAGTAGAAGAAGGAGATATCAAAGTAGAAGATATCGATATCGATGGAAATGTATTGACAGCTAAAGTTAAGAAAACAAGTACAAAGGCTAGTACAGTTAGATTTACAGGTCTTTATGTAACAACAAAGAACTTGGCTGATGGTGTATATGATATTAGAGTAGCTGGTACAGCAGTAGCACCTAATGATATCTATTCAGCAACAACAAGCCAGCTTTTAAAATTAAGTAAAGTTAATGATAAATATAGTGGAGATAAAACAAAGTTTGAGAAAGATATTGAAGAGGGCGAGTTTGTAATTGATGATTCAAATGCAGATAAATATGCAGATAACTCATTACATTTCTTCAATGCAAATGGATTTACATTAAGTTCACTTGTAGTAGGTGATGTTGATACAACAACTACAACAAAACCTTCAGTAAAGACAGAAAAAGCAATAGTTACAATTGCTGATGGTTCTACAAAATATACAAGAGCTGATGGTACAACAGGTACAATGGTAGCACCTACATACAGACCAGTAGATGGTATCACAATGGTTTCTGTAAGAGCTATCCCTGAAATGTTAGGAGCAGAAGTTGATTATGCACCTGAATCTAAGACAGTTACAATCACAATGCCAGATGGAAAATATGCTCAGGTTACATTAGACTCTGTTGTAGGTATTGATATCAACGGAAGAACAGTTATGATGAACTACAAAGCAGAAATTCCAGAAGGTAAAGACGGTGGTATCTATGTTCCATTGAGATACTTCGGAAGATTATTAGGTCTTGCTGATGAAGATATTATATATGATAATGCAACAAAATCAGTTGTTATTTCATATGACAAGGTAGTTGAATAATTTGGAATAAATTAATTTAAAAGGTGGAAACATTTACATTTTGTAGATGTTTTCCCTGATTTAAATATAGTTTATTTGATATTTTACAAAAGATAAAAATACGAAAGTATTAAAAGATAAAATCGCCCTTTGAGAAAAGGGTGATTTTTTAAAATTTGAAATTTTATGTATATTATGGTATTATTATTATCTAAAGTGACATTATTTTGATTTATTATTCAAAGACATTTCGTTTAAAATTTCCAGTAGAGAGTTATTAGATAAAATTAAATAATGGAAGAAAGCAGATAGCAAAACTTTGCAAAGTTATAGAGATTTCTGAAATAATGTTAAAAATTGGGTTTTAGCATTTTTTAATAGAGAAGAAGTTGTATTTATTAAAAAATTAAGATATACTAAGGAGAACGCTTAAGTTATTGAAAGTATAGATAAATATATTTAAAAGTGATATA
>CAZPRO010000174.1:0-4987 GCA_964588775.1 uncultured Clostridium sp. | reverse complement strand
TAGTACTAGTTATATTTCCACATCGATTATCTATATTAATAGTACCAGAAGTATTCTTTTTTAAATTCAGAGTTAAAACAGATGGGGTTAAAGTTAAATCAGCTGCTGTTCCTCCATTACATACATAATCTTCTCTACTACAACTATTTTCCGGTGGATAATATTTAATACTTTGTATATATTTCGATGATGCACATCCTGAACGAGAACCATATTTTAACCAATATCCCATATATTCAGATGAAAATTTAGATCCTTCTTGATATATATATAAAGTTTTAGAAGAATCCATAGACGATCCTGTTGTTGATGAACTTGTACTACAACCTGTACGTAAATTCAAACTATCACCAGAAGTTACTTTACTTGTTGCATAATCTTCATTCCATACTGCATATAAAGTTGTATCATTTTCTAAATATATAACATTACCTGGACAATATTTTACTGTTTTAGATGTACTTTCATCTGTTAGTCCAATATATTTATAACCAATTAAATACCCGGTTGCACTAAAACTTCCTTTGGAAAAATTAGTATAATTAGCTGCCGAACGACACATATTCTTTTTATCATAGCTAGGTAAAACAAACCATGTTCCTGTGTCGGTATTATATGCTTCACTTGTTAATGTTCCGATTGTTGATGTTCCTCCATTACCATTTACTGCAAGTTTAATCGTTCTAGATGTTATTGCATTTAAAGTTATCTCATCATAAACTGTAAACTTAGATGATACACTATATTCTGCTGTATATGAATTATTATCTAATGACCATCCATATACTTTACCATTACTTCTTGCTATTGTTGGTAATGTAATTGTACATGAATCTGGAATTGCTTCTCCATTATAACCATAGTCAGATTGACAAGATATTCTTGTATCATTTGTATATTTTGTTCCATTATATGTAAATGAATCTGCTCCATTTAATTTGAAATTAACATAATTTGTAACTCTTGCTGATGATTTACTTCTTGTTATTGCAAATAATTCATCACTCTCTTTTGTCAATGATATCGTTGTATTAGTATTATATTTACTTGTTGTTGATTCACTACTTGTATTCCATCCTATTACTTCATAATTTGTTATAGGTGTTATACTAGGTGTTGTTATATTACAACTACTTGCTGTTCCTGGTTTACAACATACTGACACACTTTCTTCACTTGAACCATTAATTGCTGAGGCACCATTTTTATTAAATTCCATACAATATGCTTTGGTTGTTATACTTAATTTTCCGTTTTTATATGTTATTGAATAATTGTTACTTACATCAGTTCCACCTGATACTACTTTTGCTCCACTTGGTGTTATTGTTCCATTTGTTGTATCGGCAGTTGTTGATTGAGTAAGTGTAATTGATGATATACTATGCCCATTTAAAAGTCCTGATGATGTAATTTGTGCTACACCTTGTGTTATTGTTGTTATTCCGTCTAAACTTTGATCTTTTGCTGTTACTACCAATCCTTTTTTAGCAATTGAACAATTTAAAGTTTTAGATGTTGTTCCATCTGAAAATGCATAATTTGAATTACTTGTTACTGTTACATTATAACTTCCAGCATTTGTTCCTGCATTATTTGAATAACTTACGTTTGTTCCTCCACTTGCTAATGTTTGACTACTTCCATTATATGTCAATGAGGCACAACTTCCTGTTGTTGCTGTTGCTGCTTTATTAATTACTAATGTTCCGTTTTTATATGTAATTGAATAATTATTACTTACATCAGTTTCACCTGATACTACTTTTGCTCCACTTGGTGTTATTGTTCCATTTTGAGTTACATTTGTTGTTGATTGACTTAAACTTACACTTGATATGCTATGTCCACTTGCTAAATTACTGCTTGTTATATAAGTTGTTCCTGTTTTAATACTACTTCCATAAGTAATTGTTTGATTTGTTGCTGTTATTGTTATTGTTCTTTTATTTATTCTAAACGTTAAAGTCTTACTTCCAGTATAATTACCTTTTCCAGTTATTTTTACTTGGCCTTCTCCTGCATTTATATTATTTGTATAACTTACTGTATATGAATCACTTGTTAATGTTATATTTCCATCTTTTACTATTACATTTGGACTCTTTGCTGTTCCATCATATGTATAACTATTTTCACTTAAACTTACATTTATACTATTTATATCTTTTTCTTTTATTGTTAAATATACTACTGATGTACTAAACTTTAAATTATAGTTACTTGCTATAAATGGTGCATTGTCTACTAATCCTAATGTTCCTTTTGTTATTTGATATACACCTACATCATTTCCACTATTTCTTGATAAACTTCCACTAAATTTTGGACTTTCTCCACTTACATTTCCTGTGTATGTATATGTTAATGTTGGCTCTGTTCCTCCATATGTTTTTTGTTGACTATTTGGTGTTACTACCAATTCTTTTTTACCAATTGAACAATTTAAAGTTTTAGATGTCGTTCCATCTGAAAATGCATAATTTGAATTTGCTATTACATTTACTTGATAACTTCCAGCTTTTTTCCCTTCACTATTCTTATAACTTACATTACTTCCTTCACTATTTACTAAATATTGATTACTTCCATTATAAGTTAAATTCTTACAACTTCCTACTTCTGCCTCTAATAATCTCTTAATTTCACACGTAAATGTTACATCTTCTTTTGTTCCATCTTCCCATCTATAATTATCAAGTAATTTTGCTGTTACACTATAACTTTTTGCATCTCTTCCTGTATTATTTATAAATTTATACCCTTCTCCTTCTCCTCTTGTTAATGTCTGTGTTTTTCCATTATATCTTATGTCTTTACAATATGTACTTGTTGGTTTATTTATTCCTCTATATACTTCATATTTTATTATTCTTTCACTTATATTATCTGCATTATCGGTTATTTCGATTTTTAAATTATATTTTCCTAATTCTAAGTCTTTTTCTATGATAAATGTTGTTTCTTTTTTATCTATATATTTCCAATTCTCTTTTGCATTTTCTTTTTCAAATGTATATCTTATCTTTTTTATTCCACTTTCTTCATCTTTTATATTTATAACTTCACTTCTTGTTTTTACTACATTTCCTTTGTCTTCTATACTTACTTCTTCTTCTATCTTTTTATCTTCATATTTTACTTCAAATGTTGGTTTGTTTTTATCTATATTTATTTTTATTTCTTTCTTACTTGTTTTATTTCCATTTGTTATTCCGTAATACTCATATATTCCTTGTTTATCTACTTCTATATCACATGTTTTTAGTCCTTCTTTTTTTACTAAATTACACGTTTTCTTATTTCCGTTTCGATCCACCAATTCTACTTCATTTACATCATTTTTTGTCTTAAATGTTAATACTATATTTTCATTTACCCATTTTCCTTCATTATATATTGTCTTTTTTTCTTTTAATGAGGCTTCCATTCTTAATGCATAACTATATTCATTACTACATTCTTCCGATATATATTCATCATTACTACATTTTAAACATACATAATACTTTGTTTTATCTGTACTATTTTTATATGCTTCTACATAACTTTCTTCTAAATCACATTCTTTTCCTTTTTGATCTACTATCTCCTCTATGTATTTATTATCTACTAAATATTTAAGTTCTATTTTTCCTGTATCTCCAAATACCTTTGGTTGATTATCTTCATTATAAGTAAAATATTCTCCTCCACTTACTACTATACTTTCTTTTAAAGTATTATAAAATGCCTCTTTCATATTTTGTCTTACATTTATATATGCTACCGAAGCTAGTCCTATAATTATTCCTAAAATTACTATTACTCCTAATAATTCTATTATTGTAAATCCCTTCTTACTTTTCATAATCCACCTCTATTATGTATTTTTATAATTTAATAATACCATATTTTCTTTAAAAATACATAGTTTTAAAAAATAATTGTAAAATTTTTTTTTATTTGCTATAATAATAATATATGGAGGCTATATGAAAAACAAAAAAAAACTAGGAATAATTCTAATAATTACAGTATTTTTAATAATAATAGGAGTTATTTTTCTTCTAAGTAAATTAAGTAATAAAACTGAAACTTCTAATAATGAAAATAAAAATAATAATTATACTGAAAAAGAACCATCAGTAAAAATAAATAACTTTGATATTTTAAATTTTGAAGTTTCTAAAAATAAAGAAGAACTAGTAATGGTATTTAAATTAACTAATTTAAGCAAAGAAATTATAAAAAACAAACAATTAGATATTAATATATATGAAGGAAATAAAATTGTTTATACTTATGGTTATTTAATAAATGATTTAAATTCTGATGAATATATTTATGTTCAAGCTAATGCTAAGTTTACTTATAATAATATAGAAAAATTTGAATTTGTTATTGACAATAATGCTATTTCAGTTAAACCTAACTATGTAAATTAATCCATTTATGGATTTTTTTATTTATAAATCATTAAATTTAATACTTTGCATATATTACAAAAGGAGGATTTATGCCTGTTATTAAATATACTGAAAAAGAACTTGATTTACTTGCTCGTCTTATGAGAGCTGAGGCAATTGGAGAAGGAAATCTTGGTATGTTAATGGTTGGTAATGTAATTGTTAATCGTGCTATTTCAAATTGTTTAACTTTTAAAAATAAAAGAACTATTTATGATGTAATCTATCAATCACCAGGAGGATTTTCTGGTATTAACAGCGAAATTTTCTTCTCGGCAGCTACTAATAATGAAAAAAAACTAGCTAAACGTGTTTTAGATGGCGAATATTATTATCCAGCTACTAATGCTTTATGGTTTTATGCTCCAACAGGAAATAGTAATTGTGTATCGATTTGGTATGATCAAAGATTAAGTGGTCGTTATAAAAATCATTGTTTTTATATTCCATATCCTGGAATTTGTCAAGAATTACATTAAAAAAACAGTAAAATAGAATAAATTTTCTTCGCAATGATTTATTGTTATAATTATTATAAG
>CAZPRO010000173.1:0-5000 GCA_964588775.1 uncultured Clostridium sp. | reverse complement strand
ACTGATCCATCTGCATAATTTTCTTCAATAAACTTCTTAACTTCTGGTGAATTTAAAGCTTTAACTAATGCCTGAACCTTTGGTAAATCTTTGTTTTCTTCTTTAACAACTACTATATTTGCATAAGCAGATTCACCATTTTCAATTATTATTGCATCTTTTGTTGGATTAAATCCAGCTGGGATTGCATAGTTACCATTAATTACTGCTGCTTCAACATCTCCTAATGTTCTTGGAAGTGTTGCTGCTTCAAGTTCTTGGAATTGAAGATTCTTAGAATTTTCAGTGATATCCTTTGGAGTAATTGTCTCACCATCTGAAACTTTTATTAATCCATTTGCAGCTAATAATTTTAATGCTCTTGCTTCATTTGTAGCATCATTAGGAATAGCTATTGTAGCCCCATCCTGCAATTCATCTAAACTTTTTATAGTATTTGAGTATAATCCCATTGGTTCAACATGGACTTTACCAACTGAAACTAATCCTAAATTTTTAGATGCATTTTGTTCATCTAGGTATGGTTGATGTTGGAAGAAATTCGCATCTAATTCTCCTTCAGAAA
This sequence comes from uncultured Clostridium sp., assembly GCA_964588775.1. Classification (GTDB taxonomy): domain Bacteria; phylum Bacillota; class Clostridia; order Clostridiales; family Clostridiaceae; genus Clostridium. Next base: position 4,435 of record CAZPRO010000173.1, on the reverse strand, counting down.
CTGCTGTATTTGGTTGAACATAATCATTAAATACTGTTGTCTTAACTGTATAACCATCCTTTTCAAGAACTGGTATAGCTGCATTAACTATTTTTTCATGTGGTTCAGGTGTTACACCAATTGTTATAACCTTATCTTCCCCACTATCTGCACTTCCACTTTCAGCAGTATTTCCACATCCTGCCAATCCCAAAGTAAGCACTCCTGCTAAAACTACTGATAATATTGTTCTTTTTTTCATATTAAAATCCCCCAAACTAATTTTTTATTTTGATAATTTGTTATATAAGTAATTTCCCAAAAATTGTAGTAACTGAACTACTACTATAAGTATTATACATGTTACTATCATCACATCTGTCTGGAATCTTTGGTATCCGTATCTTATTGCTACATCTCCAAGTCCTCCGCCACCTATTGCTCCTGCCATTGCTGAATAGCCAACTATACTGATTATTGTAAGAGTTATGCCTGACATTATTGATGGCACAGCCTCTTTAAGCATTACCTTAAATATTATCTGCATATCTGATGCCCCAAAGGATTTTGCTGCTTCTATTACTCCCTTATCTACTTCTCTAAGTGCTGATTCAACTACTCTTGAAACAAATGGTGCTGCTGCTACTGTAAGTGGTACTATTGCAGCTGCTGTTCCAATTGACTTTCCTACAATTAATCTTGTAAGAGGTACTATTATTACCATTAATATTACAAATGGAAAACTTCTTAATGTATTAACTATAAAATCTAATATTCCATATATAACCTTATTAGGTTTTAACCCATCACTTGCTGTTACTGTTAATATTATTGCTGGTATGAAGCCAAGTATTACAGCAAATAATGTTGATGTAAATACCATTAATAGTGTTTCTAGCAAAGCATCTACTACTACTTTATCCATTAGTCAAGCACCTCCAGTAATATATCTTTATCTTCAAGGTATTTCATTACAGCATCTTTGTCTTTTTCATTTATATTTATTACAAGTCCGCCTAAAACATTATTCCTAAACTTTTCAAGTTTTCCCCAGACTATTGAAAAGTCTATATTTAAATCTCTTGCCATCCGCGTAATTAATGCATTCTCAGAAGAATCACTTGGGAAAAATATTTTAATATTTACCCCCTCATCTGGTAATACTTCTTCATCTTCCTCTCCTAAGAACTTCTTTAAAGATTTCTTAGGTTGTAGAAATACATCTTCTACCTTACCTTCTGCCTTTATTTCTCCCCCATCTATTAATGCAACTTTTTGACATATTTCTTTAATAACTTCCATTTGATGCGTAACAACTACCATTGTTATTCCTAATTCTTTATTTATTTTTAAAAGTAATGCCAGAATGTCTTTTGTAGTTTTGGGGTCCAATGCTGATGTTGCTTCATCACAAAGTAAGATTTTTGGTTCTAATGCAAGTGCTCTTGCTATTGCTACTCTCTGCTTTTGTCCCCCGCTTAATTCTCTTGGTTTGCTTTTCACCTTATCCTCTAAACCCACAAGTTTAAGAAGCTTTAAAACCTTATCTTTAATTTCTGATTTCTTATATCCCCACACTTCAAGAGGAAGAGCAACATTATCAAAAACGTTCTTTCTCTGCATAAGGTTAAAGTTTTGAAAAATCATCCCTAAATCTTTTCTAAAACTTCTAAGCTTTTCATTGCTTAATGATGCAACTTCCTGTCCCATAACCTTTACGCTGCCTTCATTATATGATTCAAGCCCATTTATACATCTAAGCAGAGTAGATTTTCCTGCTCCACTATGCCCAATTATTCCATATATTTCACCTTGCTCAATATCTATTGAAATATCTTGTAGAACTTTAGTTTCTCCAAAACTTTTAACAACTTTTCTAATTTCTATCAAAGCTCTATTTCCTCCCTTAGTACTTTTCTATCGCGATAAAAATAAAAGCACTAGAGAATAAAACTCCAGTGCATAAAACACGTGTATATTTACTCTCTCATCTACCAGCTTGCACAAAAATGTACAATAACTGCAGGAATTAGCACCGTACATAATTGGAAAATGAACCAAACTATCGGTTGCTGGGCTTCACAGGGCCAGTCCCTCCGCCACTCTTGATAAGACTTTATTTAGTTAAGCTTCTGATTGATAGTATATATTAGTGTTTTTCATTTGTCAACAAAAATTACATATTAATTTTAATATTTTTTATTTATCTATCCCATTCTCCATTTGAATTAACATGATATCCACCAATCCATGTATTTTGAGCCATTTTGCCATTGGATTCATAGAAATAATACCACTTTCCATTTATTTTTTTCCATCCTTTGCTCATCAATCCATATATTCCACCATCTCTTGGTTGGTTAAAGTAATACCAGCTTCCATCAATTTTCTGCCAGCCACTAACCATAGCACCTGAATTATTTAAGTAATAATATGCACCATTTAAATTTATAAAGCCAGTTGCCATAGTTCCATCACTATATAGGTAATACCAATTTCCTCCATTATTCAGCCATGATGTTTTCATAAATCCTCTGGCTGTATTGCCTTGAGCTGTTGGACTAAAATAGTACCATTTATTATTTATTTTCTGCCAGCCTGTAAGCATATTACCAAAGTCTTCTCCTGCTTTTGGATTAAAATAATATTTTGTCCCTCCAACATCCGTAAAACTTGTAGCCATTCTTCCATTACTATAAAAGTAATATCTTTTACCATCAAGATCCATCCAGCCTGTTTTTAAATTATCAGATTCTATATAAAATGTTTTATTATCTATTGTTGTATGCCACCCATTAGAATATCTGTGTACATCAACATAAAGATTCTGCTCCTCTCTTATCTGTGCAGATTTATATGCTTTCTCATAAGCAGCTTTATCTCCTACAATATTTACATTATCAGGTATAGATGTAAGTTCTATTTCTTTCAATGAAGATGGAATTGATAAACTTTTCAAATTGGGTGCATCAAGGGCATAATGTTCCAATTTTTCAACACTTTTTCCTAGTTTTACTGATGAAAGGCTTGTACATCCTTGGAATGCTCCATTTCCTATTGTAGTAACTTTATCAGGAATTACAACATTATTTAATTTCACACAATAAGAAAATGCATCTGATTTTATTTCCTTTAAACTATCTGGAAAAGTAACACTTTCAATTGTTTCATTAACTTTTTCAAAAGCTTGACTTCCTATTATTTCTATTCCATCTGGAACTACAACATCTGTTTTTTCAGTTTCCACACTTAATAATACATTATTAAGTATTGTGAAACCATTTTCGTCCTTAACATTTTCAATCCACGGAGTACTATAAAAAGCATTGCTTTCTATATTATTTGTAGTTGTGGAAAATTGAATATCATTCAGATTTTTACATCCGCTAAACACAATACATCCAATCCTATTAATACTTGATGGAATATTTATTTTTTTTAAATTTTCACAAGCACCAAATACATTATCATCTATTTCTTCAACGCCTTCATTTATAACTACTTCCTGTAAATTTTCACAAAATGAAAAAGCATCACTGCTAATTATTTTTACATTACCTGGTATAATAACTTTAGTAATTTTTTTGTTGTCTGTAAATGCACATATGTCAATTTTAGTAACATTAGACGGAATAGTAACAACTTCATCTTCCCCATTATACTTGTGTAAAATTCCATTATTAATAACAAATTCACTATTGGCTGTTTGTGCTGATGCTTCAAATTCATATCCAGAAATACAACCAGTAGCTAATCCACATATTGCTCCATATAAAAATACTTTTTTCATGCATTTTCTCCTTCCATAAGTTTTGGTTTATTTTTATATTTTAAGTCCAAATTCATTTACATATATGTCAATATATCCATAAAATAAGAAACATTGACTATGACATTAAAGATTTTAATGGTAATATTACTATTGTTTATATCACAAATCCATGTTTCTTATTCTTAATTATATACTTCTATATTTTTCTTTAACAGCCCTATCCATTTCTCTTTTATGAGCCTTTTCAATCATAGCATCTCTTTTGTCATAATTTTTCTTACCACGACATACTCCAAGAGCTGCTTTTACCTTTCCATCTTTTAAATAAAGAGAAAGTACCACTAATGTATATCCATCCCTTGCCACAAGCTGATCAAGTCTTCTTATTTGATCCTTATGAAGCAGCAGCTTTCTTTCTCTTAATGGATCAACATTAAAAATATTTCCCTGTTCATATGGAGAAACATGCATATTTTTCAAAAAAACTTCTCCATTATATATATCTGCATAGCTATCTTTCAAATTTGCATGACCTTTTCTTATTGATTTAACTTCTGTTCCAACTAATGCTATGCCTGCTTCAATTGTTTCTTCCACAAAATAATCATGTCTTGCTTTTCTGTTTTCAGCTAATGTGTTTGAATTTTTCTTTCTTGCCATTTTATCACCTTCTGCCTAAGCTTC
>CAZPRO010000172.1:1603-5032 GCA_964588775.1 uncultured Clostridium sp. | reverse complement strand
ATGGTAAATGCTTTAAAGTTAAAGAGAGAATTAATGCTACTTTAACTGATGGAAAAAGTGAAATTTATGTAAAAGATAATAATGGTACATATGTTTTGGATACAAGAATATGGACCACTGTAAAATTTAAATGTAGGGCAGTTTTGTGGTATTATTGTACCTGCAGTAGATACAATAAATTTTAAAGCTCTGGATACATTTATTTATGTAAAAGTAAATTATTATTGTCTTACCAGCATAGAACAAATAGTATGTCCTACACCAACAGTAGTAAAAAATATTAAGTCACCTTTTTTTATTTTGCCATCCAAAATTCCTTGAGTATATGCAAAAAAAGGAGAACTTGTACCTGTATAGCCATATTTATGACCTACATATATGGATTTTTCTTTTGGAATATTACAAGCCATTCTAATTTGTTCAAAAAAGGAGATAGTAAATTGAGAACCACAATACCAATCAATATCATCAATGGATAAGTGATGTTTTTCAAGAACATCATTTAGGCATTCTTTCATACAATTTACAACTGGAGAAATATTGGGATTAGTCCATGATGTTTTAACTGCTTCTCCAGAATATTCAGATATGTTTGACATTCCGCATTCTGGGAAAAGACAACCATAAGTATCTTGTGATAATGTTCTGCTAGATGAACCTATTACGCCAGTATTTGGTTCATCAGTATAGTCTAAAATCATGGCACAAGCTCCATCTGAAAAGCTTGAATATGTTACAATATCAGTTTCCTGTGTATGAATGCTCATGTAGTCAGCCCCAATTAATAAAGCTTTTTTATAACTTCCGTTTTTATCATTAAAGTATCTATTAGCAACATCTAATCCTCTAAGCATTCCTAAGCAGTTAGCATTTAAATCAAAGGTGACACAATTTTCTTTACCTTTAATATGATTATGAATTATGCATGCTTGAGAAGGCATTGTAAATTCTGGATATTGACTACAAAAAAGAATTAAGTCAATATCTTTGCCTGATAAATGACATTTTTCTAAAACTTTATCAACTGCTTTTGCTGCTAATGTAATAGTATTTTCTATAGTATTGTCACAATGATATCTTTCGTTTCGTCCTAAAATATCCACTAAAAAATGTTTTAAATCACTTGTATTATTATTATTTAGATAATAGTCATTTGTAATTAATTTGCTGCCAGTAATTATTATAGAATCTTTAATTTTCAATGGCATTAAATCATCTCCTAAAAATAGTTATTTATTGTAAAGTTAATGCTTATAGTTATAATTCATCAACAATGCTATTCATAGTAACTGCTATTTTATCTATATTTTTATATCTATTAGAGATTTCATTAATATTATAAGTCAAATCATTTAAGCTTGCTGAAATTTGTTCCATAAAGGCAGCTGTATTTTCAACGTCATCACTAATAGCATTCATTTCGTTTAAAGTCTTAGTTAAGTATTTTTCAGAATTGTTTGTCTTATTATCAACTATTGTTGATTTTTCTAGAATATTATTAGAATTGGTTTTAATAGTACTAAATAGAGAACTTACTTCCTTAGAAAAATTATTACAAGTCTGTATAGCTTCTTTTTCGCTGAAAATGTCATAAGTTACATTTTGTATTATTTTTGAAAATTCTTCAAGGAGACCATCAATTTGTTTTGTAAAATTTTGGGAACTTTCAGCTAGTGTTTTTACTTCTTCTGCAACAACAGCAAATCCTTTACCAGCTTCACCAGCTCTGGCTGCTTCAATTGAAGCATTTAAGGACAATAAATTGGTCTGCTCAGTAATTTCATTTAGAGTTTGTAAAATGTTCCCTATTTCATTATTCATTTTTGAAAGATAATTCATAGAGTTAACAACTTTATCTATATTATTATTAATTGTTGACATATTAGAATTTAAAGTATCAACTTTTAATACACCTGTGGCAACTATATTGTTTGTTAATACTGATAATTCAGTAACTTCAGTACTGGAATTTTTTATTTCGGACATTTCATGTACTCCATTAATAATGTGAGATCTTATTTCATTTATTGTGTTAACTTCGTTGGTTATTTTTTGTGTTATTTCTTCACTTGCTTTTAACATTTGGTCAGAAGATTCTGTAGTAGATTCAATATTAAGCTTTATAACATTATTATTATTATTTAAATCAATTGAATTAACTTTTGTTTTGTCTAAAAGCTGTTCTTTTTTCTTTTTATTGTTGTCAATTTCTTTCATTGATGCTTCCAATTGGTTATAAGTCTTTTTAGTTAAATATCCTAAAATGCAAAACATTATAATTCCTAAAAATATATATAAAGTTAAAAAGGGTAAGTTTTGAATTGTATTTGTGTCTTTAAATACCAGATTTTTATATTTTAAAAAGAAGTATATAATTAAAAATAAATTGCTTGTACCCATTATAGCAATAGAAAGAATATGTTCATAAAGAACTGCTACAAACATAGAATAGAAAATAATGCAGTAATTAGATAATGTTGGATCTGTAGACATCATGATTATTATATAAATTATCATAGATATACAGGAACCACACATAGTTATTTTGGGATTAATTTTTTTATATACCAATATACCTAAAATAGGTATAGTAAAAACACCAGCTAGTAATAATGAAGTGCTGGCTATTAATGGTGCTTTAAATATGAAATTTAATATTACCCTTGTAGTTATTGAACCAATTAATGAAACTATAACAATAATATTTTTAATATTTAAAACTTTATTGCTATTCATTTAAATATCCCCCTTAGTTTCTTTTTTATAATGAAACGTTTACCAAATATGTGATAATAATAACATATTGTTAAATAAATGTAAATATCTCAATTAAGTGTAAAAAGAGGAATATTTACAAGGTAGATATTTCCATAAAAAATAAGCTATGATAAAATATAATAAGTAAAAGGAGGAATTTATGTGAAAAATAGTAATTTAAAATTTGATTATTTAGAAGGAAGTTTAAATAATAATATTAATTTAATTTTTGTTCATGGATCTGGATGTGATAAAAGATTTTTAAAAGAACTTGCATCACAGATAAAGATATATGATTGTTATTTATTAGATTTGCCAGGTCATGGAGATTCTGATGATACAGGATATAATATTAATAATTATGTAGATTCTGTGTGTAACTTTATTGAGAAATTAGATAATGTCATATTAATAGGACATTCATTAGGTGGAACTATAGTTTTGCAAGCATTATCAAGAAAACTTTTAAATATAAAAGGAGCAGTTGTGCTTAGTACTGCAAGTAGTTTTTATAAATTGGATAAGGAATTTATGAAAAAGATTCATAATGGAATAATAGATATGGATTATTTGATGGAATGTGGAGGACAATCAAGTGATCCTGTAGTTTTAGAAGCTATGAGTACTATGGGACCAGAAAAAACAATAATAGAAGATTTCTTAATAGATGAA
>CAZPRO010000172.1:0-1503 GCA_964588775.1 uncultured Clostridium sp. | reverse complement strand
AACAGATAAGAAAATTAAGCATACTTTAATGTTATATTTTATAGTAATTGTGTATAATAAATATATAAATTAGAAATAATGGAGGAATTAAAATGAATAAAAAACAGATAATAGGCTTAATAGTAGCAGCTGCTGCTTTTGTTTGTGTTGGTGTATCAGGTATTTTTACAGCTGCTGTATTTAATAAAAGCCAGAAAACAATAGCAGAAGAAGCTATTGCTCAGTCAAATTCAGCTATAACTCTGCCTTCTAATGATTTTGTAGGAATAGTAAAGGTGGAAGGAACAATCACAAGTTCAAATGATAACAACAGTATGTTTTCAGCAAATACAGGATATAATCATACAAATACTCTTAAATATATTGATGATATGATGAGTAATAGCAATAATAAGGGATTGCTTCTATATGTAAATACTCCTGGTGGTGGAGTTTATGAAAGTGATGAACTGTATTTAAAATTAAAAGAATATAAAGAAACAACAGGACGTCCTGTATGGACTTATATGGGGGCTACAGCATGTTCAGGCGGATATTACATTTCAATGGCATCAGATAGAATTTGTGCCAATAGAAATTGTACTACAGGTTCCATTGGTGTAATAATGTCTTTAATTAATACAAAGGGACTATACGATAAATTAGGAATACAGGAAATTGACATAGCAAGCGGACCTAATAAAGCAATGGGTTCATCTGGCAGTGAGCTTACTGAAGAGCAGAGACAAATATTGCAAAGCAGTGTTAATGAAGCATATGAACAATTTTTAGGAATAATTTCTGAAGGAAGAAATATGGATGTGGAAACTTTAAGACCTATTGCAGATGGACGTATTTATACTGCTAAGCAGGCAATGGATTTAGGTTTAATAGATCAAATAGATACTTATGAGAATTTAAAAGCTGAAATGCAGGAATCAATAGGTGGAGATATTGAAATGTACGAGCCTTCAAATAAACAAAATGTTTTTGCAACATTATTTGCTAAAGCTGAAAGTTTAAAGACAAAATCAGATGCTCAGATTATTAGTGAATATTTAGAAAGTAAAAATAATGGAGGGTTGATGTATTATGCAGAATTACAATAATAATGTATTATATGCAGGTTTTTTTACAAGGCTTTCAGCATATGTCATTGATAGTATTATTATTGGAACTGCATTGCTAATTATAAAACTGCCTAAATTGGTTATGGCAATAATGAATCCTAATATGTTTTTGCTGAAGCCTTTTCTATTTAAGTTTTCTTTTATGGATATTATTTTATACTTATTAAGCTTAACATATTTTGTATTAATGACTTATTTTTTTGGAGCTACATTAGGTAAAAAGCTGTTAAAAATAAAAGTATGTAAAGAAGGCAGTGAAAAGCTGACTTTCATAGATGTTTTATATAGAGAAAGTATTGGAAGATATTTATCTTCCCTAATAATATTTATAGGGTATATAATGATTGCTGTTGATTCAAAGAAGCGGGGATTACATGATATATTATGTGATACA